>CALJYC010000049.1 GCA_937984275.1 uncultured bacterium
CCCACGGGTGGGGCGGTCCGCTTCGCGTCGCCGCTGGGCGTCTATGATTTTGTCGTCCGCTCGTCACTGATTCGGTACTCCCACGCTGCGATCACCGACCAGGCCGATCTTCTCGAAGGGCTTGCACGGCTCGAGGGACTGGAAGCGCATGCGCGCGCCGTCACGCTTCGAAGAGCCAAGTGACTAAGAGCCTTGCAGCGGGGGCGCTTGCCGGGTACCCATCGCGCGTGGGTCACGCCACTTTGGAAAAGCGACTCGCTCACGAGATGGGGCGGTGCATCGCGGACTACGAGCTCATCGAGTCCGGGGATCGCGTGATGGTTGCGATCAGTGGGGGGAAGGACAGCTACACGCTGCTTCACCTCCTGGAGCGTGCGCGTCAGCGGGCGCCAGTGCCGTTCGAGATTATCGCGGTGCACCTCGACCAGGGGCAGCCTGGCTATGACGGAGCCGCGCTAGAGGCGTGGCTCTGCGGGCAAGGCTACGAGCATCAGATCGTGCGTAAGGACACCTATCAAGTGGTGACCAAGGTCATCCCCGAAGGGCAGACCTACTGCAGCATGTGCTCCCGACTGCGGCGCGGCATCCTCTACAACGTCGCGCAGAGCCTGGGCTGCACGAAGATCGCGCTCGGACATCATCGCGATGATGCGATCGAGACCTTGATGCTGAACATGATGTTCAACGGATCGTTGAGCGCCATGCCCGCAAAGCTCGCGAGCGGTGACGGCCGAAACACCGTGATTCGTCCGCTGCTTTATTCATCGGAGAGAGACATCGCTGCATACTCCGAGCAGTTGGATTTCCCCATCATCCCATGCAACCTCTGCGGCTCGCAGGACAATCTCTGGCGCCAGCAGGTCAAGGAAATGCTCGACGACATCGAGAAACGCGCACCGCAGGTTCGCCAAAGCATGCTCGCGGCGCTCAAGAACGTGCACACCTCTCACCTGTTGGGGACGCGCTAGGTCGCATGGCGCGTTTCGTAGCGGTCTTCGGGCTTGTGATGTCGCTCACCGCGTCCGCGTCGGTCTCCGCGCAGGCGCTGAACATCGAGCGCTTCCGCCCGACGCTCGACCGGTTCGGCTTCTTGGGGATGCAGGGCAGTGCGACCCCCGGACACGCACGCTGGAACCTCGGCCTCGTCACCTGGTATTCGGATAGGCCGCTCAGAATTGGATACGCGGACGGGACCGGAGAGCAGGTCATCGATCATCGGATGACAGGGGATCTGCTTTTCGAGGTGGGCCTCTTCGGCCGCTGGTCGCTCGCGTTGGAAGTTCCCTTGGTGCTCTATCAGAGCGGGGAGACCGCACAGCTAGTCAATGGCCGGACGTCGTTCACAGGATTCGCGGTCGAAGACCCGCGCTTCACCACCAAGGTACGGTTCTTCGGGGAGAAGACGGCCAAAACCCAAAGCCGCCCTGACGGGCCCGGTTTGGGTTTGTTACTCACGCTTCCCGTGCCGATCGGCAGCACCAGCCTCTACGCCAGCGAAGGGCAGTTTTCGTTCGACGCGCAGTTGCTCGGCGACTTCCATCTTCTCGGCGCGGGCGCGGGACTGATGTTGGGTTGGCGCTACCGTGTCAATGAACGCCAGTTCGGCGTCGACGCACTTTGGCAGGAGTTTCAGTACGGCTTCTCGCTGAAGCCGCCGATTCCACCCGCCAAAGACCTCTTCGGACTTCTGGAGCTTCGCGGGACGACCGCGTTTCGTGGTCGAAGCACGAATACCCTCGAAGGCGACATTGGCGTCCGCTGGACCAAGAACACAGTGACGGTGACCGCGGCGCTCGGCATGGGCTTTGTCCGCGGCCTCGGCCAACCGCGTTTCCGCGCCATCGTCGGCGTCTCCTGGTCCCCGGAAACCGACGACATGGACGCAGACGGCATCCCCGACGCCCGAGACGAGTGCCCCAGGTTGCCGGAGGACGTCGACGGCTTCGAGGATGAAGATGGGTGCATGGACCCGGACAACGACAACGACTTCATTCCCGACGCGGACGACAAGTGCCCCAACGAAGAAGCGATCGAGGGTAGGGATCTGGATGAGGATGGTTGCACCGATCCGGAGTGACCGAGGCCGGAGGGCTGAGTCGGCGTCAGTGCCAGCGTCAGTGTCGGTGAGTAGCGTACAATCTTGGTTTAGTTGCACCACCCGCCCGCCCCCACCCGTAGTCCTCCCTGCCGCACCCTGCGCTTTCGCGCGGGCTTGGCGGCGCTTTGCGCCGGGCTGCGCCCTTCGGGCTTGCGCTGCCGCCTGCTTGTTGCTTGCAGCATGCACCCCGCAAGGCGATCCCGGAATAGGCTCCGCGTTCTCCGATGACTTCGAACGCTCCCAACTCGGCAGCGCCTACAACAAAACCGGAGGCAACTGGCGGATCGAGAACGGCGAGCTGCGTGTGAAAGGTGCCGAGAATCATCCTCTTTGGCTGCTTCGGACGCTGCCGCGTGACGTTCGGGTTGAGTTCGATGCCCGGAGCGAGAGCCCCGAGGGGGATATCAAGGTCGAGATTTTCGGGGACGGGGCGTCCTATGCGAAGCACGACAGCTACACCGCGACGAGCTACGTCATCATCTTTGGTGGCTGGGACAACTCACGGAATGTGTTGGCCCGGATGGACGAGCACGGGGACGATCGGGTAGTGGGCAAGCCCCGCAAAGTCGAGCCTGGCAGGACTTACCGGTTCCGGATCGAGCGGATCGATGGCACTCTCACGGTGTGGGTGGATGAGGAAGTTTTGTTGGAAATGGATGACTCTGAGCCCCTCGGGGGCCGGGGACACGACCATTTTGGCTTCAATAATTGGCAATCGGACCTCTGGTTCGACAATTTGAAGGTCACACCGCGGTGACGGTTGAGTCATGACGCCGAAAGAGTTCGAAATCATGTTGTCCGATGCAGAGGTGCAGCTTTCGCGCATCAAGCATCTCTATGAACAGTGGTTTCAGGGGATTGAGCGCATCGAGCCGCAGATCCCGCGGAAGCAGTTCGACCGAGCGCTCCATGAGCTGCGCAAGGTGAAGCCAAGGAACACCGCGCTTCGGTTCCGTTTTCAGACACTGATCCAACGCTACACCACGCTGCAGACCTACTGGCGCCGCATCGGCCGCCAGATCGAAGAAGGCACCTATCGCCGGGATCTACTCCGCGCGAGACGGCGTCGCGAGGCATTGCGAGCCGAGCGCGAACACGAGAGACAAGGTCGAAGCAGCAGCCCGCTGGAGCTCGACCCGAATGCCGACGTCAACGTGGACCAACTGATCGCCGACGCGAGCGATCGGATGGACGAGCTCCTAGAGGCGCCCGAGCCCTCCTCAAAAGTCGAAACGCTCGACCTGGATCAGCCAGAGAGGACTGCGGCGCCCAGAGCACGCGCAGCCGTCGCGCCTGAGCCAGGCGAACCGGCTGCGCGGTTTGGAAAGCCGCGATCACGCAGGCCCGCCCCGAAGCGAGAGAAATCGAATGCGGCGATCACACCGAGCCGTCGTGCGCCGCCTCCGATCACGGCTCGCTCCAAAGGGCCAGGCGAAGCGCGGATGCGCCAGATCTACGACAGCTATGTCGAGGCCAAGCGAAACAACAACGAGCGCACCGACAAGATCGACTACGAAACAGTCGCCAAGAGCCTGAAGAAGATGGTTCCAAGGCTCGACCGCAAGCACAAAGGCAAGCGCGTCGACTTCAAAGTCGTCGTCAAGGACGGCAAGGTCGGCATCAAGCCGGTGGTGAAGAAGTAGGCTCGTCTGCTTGGAGCATCGGGTGCGACACCTCGATGCGTTCTTCGATCGCTAGTTTGAGCCCACCCAGTGAGCCCGGGTCGAGCGCGCTGATCGGGACACCGCGGTCCGTCAGCGTCGGATGGGGCGTCCCGAGCCTGTCGCACTTGTTGAACACGAGGATCCGCGGAACTCGCTCGAGGCCGAGGTCGACCAATAGCTTCTCCGTCGTTTCGACGTGCTCGCTTCGACACGGGTCCGATGCGTCGATCACGTGAAGCAATAGGTCGGCATCCTGCGTTTCGTCAAATGTCGCGCGGAATGCTGCGAATAGGTCTTTGGGCAAATCGCGAATGAAGCCCACCGTGTCGGTCACGATGACGTCACGGCCGGACGGCAGCCTCATCGTTCGCGAGCGCGTGTCGAGCGTTGCAAAGAGCTTGTCCTCGGCGACCACGTCGCTGCCAGTCAGTGCGTTGAGGAGGGTGCTCTTGCCTGCGTTCGTGTAGCCGACGATCGCCACCGTCGGGGTGCCGCTTCGCTGCCGGCGCGAGCGCCGTTGCTGTCGCTGTCGTCCCAGGCGCTTGAGCTGCACCTGAAGACGCGTGATGCGCTCCCTCGCTCGCCGCCGCCCGACCTCGAGCTTCGTCTCGCCAGGCCCGCGCCCTCCGATGCCGCCGGTTAGACGGGAAAGAGCATCGTCCCTTTGACCGAGACGCGGCAGCAGATACCGCATCTGCGCGAGCTCGACTTGCAGCTTGCCGTCTCTGGTTTCCGCGTGCTGCGCGAAGATGTCGAGAATGAGCTGCGTGCGGTCGACGACTTTCAGGTCCGTCATTCGCGCGATGTTGTTGGCCTGGGCCGGTCGAAGGTTACAGTCGAAGATCAGCGTCTCCGCATCGAGCTGCATCGCGCGGATTACGACGTCCTCGAGCTTGCCGCGACCGAGCACATAACGCGGATCCACGCGGTCGCGAACCTGTAGTACCTGATCGGCAACGTCGACCCCCGCAGTGCGCGCCAGCTCTTTGAGCTCTCGCAGCGAGTCTTCGGCTTGGGCGGCGCTTCGCTTATCGCAAACGTGTACCAAGATGGCGCGGCCGTCTTTGGCGGCGACTCCGCGAGCCCGGGCAGCGCTTGCGAACTCTTGCTCGAGCGTTTCGATGATCTCCGCGGGGTTGTCGCGAGCCTTTGCGTACGGAATCGGGCCAAAGGTTCGGAACGGCGGCTCGCTCGTGTCGTCGACGACCGGGAAGTTGTGCCCGTAGTACACGCACAGCGCCCGTTCTTCGCCAGGAGCCAGGCAGATTGCGACCACCATATCCAGGTGAAGACGAGTGAGGTCGACGAGGTCATCCCGGCTCAGTGGTTCGTTGCGAAGGTGAGTGTGGATCAGCCGCAGGCCGCGAAGCCTGCCAGCGCCGGCGCGAAGGCGGCCCACGTCAGGGAGCATCAGCTTCGACGCGTCGCCCAAGATGACGTGGTCAACCGTCCCGCGTCGGTCGACGAGCACGCCGACCTGTCTCCCCGTCGCGTGAGACACGCCAACGAGCGCGCGCGTGAGCTCGGGCGTCGTGAGCCGGTCCAACGGAACCTTGCGCCGGTAGATGCGCTGCAGTGCCTTGGTTTCGGACGGGCTGAGACCGCTCGTGTCGCCGTAGATCTCCACCGTTACCTCAGCTCACCACACCGATACGTGCGGTAGACGCCAATCTGCCACTGATCGCCGGCCAACAAGGAGCTGGGGGCCTCGGGGAGTGGGAGCGGTGCGGTCATCCTAGTTGCTGAAGCCGTTCCTTCACGGTTCGGGCCTCGGCGCTCTGTAGCGCGTTCTGAAGGGGAACGGGAGGGGGCAACTCGTGGAGCCGTCGACGAAGCGCGTCCGCCCGCGATCGGGCGTCTGCCAGGCGGACACGAAATGACTCGCTCCGGCCGGCTTCCGTCGCGAGCGTTTCACGAAGGCGAGCGGCGGCCGCGAGGTCGGAACAGACGAGGAGCAGGTCGCATCCCGCTTCGATAGCGAGCACTCCGGCTTCCTCGATAGAGTAGCGCTGGGTGATCGCTTTCATCTCGAGATCGTCCGAAAACACCGCGCCCTCGAAACCCACATCTTCTCGCAAGAGCTTGCCGATCGCCGCCGCCGACATCGTTGCGGGGACGCCCACATCAACAGCTTCGAATACGACGTGTGCTGTCATGAGCGATGGAATCCGCCTGGCGGCGGCGCGGAACGGGCGGAGCTCCACTTCGTTTAGCCGTTCGAGGTCGTGGCGGAGGGTCGGCAGAGCGAGGTGGCTGTCGAGGTCGGTGTCACCGTGTCCTGGGAAGTGCTTTCCACACGACAAGACGCCCCCGTCGTGCAGCCCATCGGCAAACGCAAGCGCGTGCTCGATCACGACATCCGGCGTACCACCAAACGCGCGATCGCCGATGACCGGATTCTGTGGGTTCGTGTCCACGTCGAGAACCGGTGCGAAGTCCAAATTGATTCCGATCGAACGTAACTGACGTCCGAGCACCTTTGCCGCGTCGTGCGTGAGCTGCGGGTCGCCGGCTGCGGCAAGCGTCTGCATCGGAGGTAGTTGGAGCAGCGGCTCCTGGAAACGTGCAACGCGTCCGCCTTCTTGATCAACGCACACCAGAATTGGGAGCTCAGGATTGCGTCCTTCGGTGCATGATGCGATCAACGCGGCGGCCTGATCCACGTCGGCGATATTGCGCTTGAAGAGGATCAATCCCGCTACGGCTTCAGCCGACAACCATTGGTGCACCGTTGCGGGAGCTTCCAGTCCGCCGAATCCACAGACGATTACATTGCCCGCCAATCGTTCGAGCTCGTTCATTTGTTGGGAGACCGTAGCATTGGTCTTAGATTGCCGTCAGGGCGGGTTGTTGCTAGAAGAGGGTAAGTACTTCTTGCCCTTCATGGGCTCTGGAAATCGATGACCCGAGTTATAGATACTGACTTCGGTCGACCAGAAGACGAAGATCGAGGCGTCCTCACGGAGGAGCCGCCCGAGCCTCTCGTCTACGCCTATGCGATTCCGCGTCGGCTCGTCGACCAAGATGCCGCGAAAGTGATTCGCCGCCTCAATCGACATGGCCACACCGCCTACCTCGTGGGCGGCGGTGTGCGCGACCTGATGCTTGGTCGCAAACCCAAAGACTTCGACCTTGCGACGAGCGCGCGCCCCTACGAGGTACGCGACCTATTCCGCAACTGCCGGGTGATTGGCCGGCGCTTCCGGTTGGCGCACGTCCTGTTTTCTGGCGGCAAGATCATCGAAGTTGCGACGTACCGACGCGATCCATCCCAACACTTCGAGGTCATCAAGCCAAAGATCGCAAAGAAGATTCCGCTTTGCGCGGGCCCGGAGCCGGTGCGGTTGATCCCTTCGCGACGAGCGATCACCGAGGGTGAAGACACTGACTTGCTGATCACGAACGACAACGTTTTCGGCGAGCCGCACGAGGACTCGATTCGGCGCGACTTCACGATCAACGGCTTGTTCTATGACCTCGAGCGTGGCGAGGTGATCGACTTCGTCGGCGGCGTCGCAGATCTCGAAGAGCACTTGCTCCGTACGATCGGTGATCCGAACGTCCGTTTCCGGGAAGATCCGGTCCGCATCCTTCGCGCGATCAAGTTCAGCGCACGCCTCGACATGGGACTCGACCCGGAAGTCTACGACGCGATGGTTCGGCACCGGGGTGACCTTCGGCGCGCAGCCGCGCCGCGTGTGCTCGAGGAAATCCTCCGCTTTCTGCGTGGCGGCGCGGCACATCGCTCGGTCTTCCTCTCGTGGGACGTGGGCGTGCTGAGCGAGATTCTGCCCGAGGTTGCCTCCTTCTTGGACGACGACCCCGAGGGTGCGGCACTGACTTTCGGGCGCTTGAAGGCGGTTGATGCGCTCGCTGCCGAGGACCGTCTGCCCGGCGATGCAGTCCTGTTCGCCGCCCTGCTGCTCGGACCGATCGACGAAGCGCTGGAGGGGGTATCGGACGTGCCGGTCGCTTACGAAGAGTTCATCCGCGAGCTCTCCCTTCGGCTGTCGCTGCCGAGGCGCCTCAAAGACCGCATCCGGCTGCTGGTCATGGCGCAGCGCCGTCTTCGCACGGGCCGCATTCAGTCGATCGCGCGCCGCGAGTACTTTGGTGACGCGGCGACGCTGTTCGCACTCGATCGCATGGCCCGCGGCGAGGACCTTCCCGCATGGGCCAATGAGCCCAACGAAGCGGTCTACGAGGCCGAGCCGCGCACTCGCCGCCGTCGCCGCCGCCGCCGCCGCTGAGCCCGTGTGCGGATCTTTTCGCCTGTGGGCGGCTTACCTCCTCGTCGCTCCGCTGCGAGGCACATGAGTGCCTCTCACTGCGCTCCTGCGGGGGCGCTCGCCCACAGGCGAAAATCTCTCGCACACGGGCTCAGCGGTTGCCGCGGTCGACGATGAGCTCGAAGGAGCGTTGGTGCACTTCAGGTTCGTCGGCGTCTGGCAGGGCGTTTGAGAGGTTTGTCACCACGAAGAGGAGTCTTTGAGTGGCGTCATCGATGTCGATCGGTAGGTAGGCGTTGGGCGTCGGGCCCGTGTGCGGGGCGGCGATACGGCGAATTTCGTTGTTGCGCTCGTCGAGCTGCACGGCCGCGAAGGACCAGCGAACCCCGTACTCGCCTCGTAGCCACGCACGTAGACGCGAGCTGCCGTTCCACGTGGCCGCATTGATGACCACGTACGCGCTACCGAAAGATTCCAGGGGCCGATGGGCGATCACTCGAGTAGGGAGGCGCTTTAGCTGCCGGGAAATTGGGACTTTCGCATCGCCATCGAGCGCCGTCACAACCGCATCGCGCGGGTCACCTCGCCCGACGAACCATCGAAGGACAGCCAGCTCTTCGACGTTGTCGAGCAGGCGATCTCCACTCTGCTCGACCGCAGTCTCGATGGCCGACCAGAGGTCCGGATCCCCCCGAAGCCCCGTCCCCTCCCACGTGCGTTGACTGGCGAGTCCCCACACGTCGCGAATGAAACGACCAGACACAGTGTCGTGTCGCGCCGACAGGTACGCGAGCCAAAGTGCGCCGCCCGCGCCGTCACCTGCCGCGCCTCCCACCCACGACCGAAACGGCTCCGCCTGCTGACGAGCTACTGCATCGCTACATCCGAACCGACCGGTCAGCTCCCAGGTCAACCAGGCGGCGGTCGCGCGCCGCCAAGTCCTCGCCTCCGCCGGATCGATGCTCATCAACAACGCTTCGGTGTATGCTGCTGTCACGCATGCATCGAGCATGGCGGTGGGTGTTGCCGGGTCGAGCACGGCGAACGTCGAAGCTCGGTCGAGATAGGCCCATGATGCCATGCCGTCCGAATAGGCATCGGGGGGGAGGGCGGCGGTCAGGTACAGATCCACATCAGGCCCACCACCCAGGTCGCCATCGGAGATCGGCGCCGGCCACCCCATCGCATCGAGGCGCGCTCGGGCGTGTTCGAGCGCCGCCATCGCCGCCCGCATCGTGTGCTGACTGACGCTCGGATCGGCGTGAACGGTCAGGAGGGCGTGGGGCGATCGGATCACCAGCGATGCTGCGCCAGGCCGCCGCACCGGGCTGGGGGTAGGCGTTCGGGGCCCTGTCCATACCAGCGAGGTCATCGAAACGATCGCCTCGGCCATCTCGTCCGCTCCCAGCAGATCGCCCTGCGCCTGCGCGGTTTGCGTCTGCAGGGCAATCGCGAGGGCGATGCAGACGAGGTTTGATTTCACCCAGGGCATTTGACACGATCGGCCAATACCTTCTACATCCCGTCTGAAGGGGGACGTATGCACG
>CALJYC010000050.1 GCA_937984275.1 uncultured bacterium
TGCGTACTATCCCGGCCACCTGGCGAACAGGGGTAGGTTGTGGCTGAACATCATCGAAACCCGAATTTTGTAATCCGACGCGTCGCGCTGCTCCTCACGTGTGCGCTTGCTTTCAACCTTCTGGCACCTCCGAAGCCGGCCGACGCCCAGGATGCGTTCAGCTGTATCGAGGAGCTCACCGATGACGAGGTGCGGTACCGCATTCGGTACATCCAAGACAAAATGAAGGACGCCAAGCCTCAGGCTACCCGCTGGCGATACGTCTGGATGAGCCTTTGGCTCGCGGGAGGTGGCGGCATGACCTACGCCGCCATCAATGCTGCGAATGACAGCAACGACGCGGACAAGTTCGGTTGGGCCTACCTCGCTGGGGGCGCCTATTTCATCGGGCTTACCCACGCATTCATCCCCGCACCGGACGTGTGGGGCGCCAAACGCATTGGGCGCCAGGATGACAGCACGGAGGAAGCTCGGCGCGCCAAGCTTCTCTACGCGACCGAGACTCTAAAGAAATCCGCGTCGATTGAAGAGCTCATGGGCGGCCCGCTCGGTATCGTTGGTTCCCTCACGTACGGCGTCGTCGGCGGCACCATCAAGGCCACACAATGGACCGGTTCAAGCCGCGGCCTCACCGCAGCCATCTACGTCGCTCCGCCGTTCTTGGTCGGGATCCAGACCGCAACCGCGCCGCGTGGATCGGTCGAGGCGTACGAGGCTTACCGAGGGATCGCTTGCTCGAGCAAGTACTACGAGCGCACCGAAGAGGGGCCCGACTTCGACTTCAGCGTCGGCCCGGGCGGCGGAAATTTCAAAGTCTCGTTCTGACGGACCCCTGGCCGGTTCCCTCAGGGATCCTTCTTACCGCGAAGCCGCGCTCGGAGACGAGCAGCGTAGCCCTCTTTGTTTTCCTGTTTCGGTCGTGAAACGGCCAGGGCGCCTTCGGGAACGTCGCGGGTGACGGTCGTCCCGCTCGCAACGTAGGCGCCCTTCTTGACCGTCACGGGTGCGATGAGTTGCGTGTCGCTGCCGATGAAGACGCCGTCCTCGAGCACAGTGGTGTGTTTCTGCTCGCCATCGTAATTGCAAAAGATCGTACCGGCGCCGATGTTGACGCCTTCGCCGATGACGCCGTTTCCTACATAAGAAAGGTGGTTCACCTTCGAGCCTTCGCCCACCGTCGTCTTCTTCGTCTCCGAAAAATTCCCTACCTTGCTGCGCGGTCCGAGCTGGGTTTGCGGACGTAGGTGGCTGAAGGGGCCGACTTGAGCGCCTTCGCCGATCGTCGAATCGGCGGCCACCGTGTACGGCAACACGTTCGCGTCTTTTTCAACGATGATGTTGGTGAGCACGCAACCGACGTCGATCCGGGCGCCGGATCGGACCACACATCGTCCGCGCAGATGCACGTTCGCTCCTAGTGTTGCGCCAGGCTCGACCTCGCATTCTGCGTCGACATACACGGTATCGAGATCGGCAATCCCAACGCCTTTGCGAGCAAGCTCCTCCGCTATGCGTCGCCGGCGCGTGGACGCGGCAATCGCGAGGTCGCATTGATCATTGACGCCTGTCATGTCGGCCATATCGCCCCTTAGGTCTACCACTTTGCCCTGGTTGGCGGCCAGCTCGACCACGTCGGTTAGATAGAGCTGACCTTGTGCATTGTCGGGCGTGAGCTGTGCGATGGCCTCCCGCAAGAAGTCTCCTCGCACCGCGTAGAGCCCGGGATTGACTTCTTGGATGGCTCGCTCGGCGGCGGAGCAGTCTCGGTCTTCGACGATTCGCTGCACGTCACCCGCACCGTTGCGGACGATGCGGCCGTAGCCGCTTGGATCCACCAACGTGGCCGTGACCAGCCCCAGATCCGCACCCGCTCGATCCGAACGGTCGACGAGATCGCGGAGCAGTCCTGCCGGGATGAGCGGACAGTCGCCGTAGAGCACGACTAGGCGACCTTCGAGCGCGCGGTCGGCCTCCATGGCACACCGGACAGCGTCGCCGGTGCCACGTTGTTCCGGCTGAAGCACCATCTCGACCCGCTCCCCGAATCGGCTGACGAGCTCCCCCTCGACGTCGTCTCGACCATGACCGACCACTACCAAGCAGCGAGCCGCCCCTGCATCGAGTGCGGTTTGCACCACCCACGACACCAACGCCCGGCCCGCAATCTCGTGCAGGACCTTGGGCCGGCTGCTCTTCATGCGCGTCCCTTCACCCGCCGCGAGGACGATGGCGCTCCAGGTCGTTTGTGAATGGGTCTGCATCATGTCGGTTCAGGCGCCTACGGTGAGGTACGAAGCCACCCTCGCAAGCGCTGCGAGGTCGTGGACATCTTGGTCGAACGCAGGAACTTCCACAATACGCGCATCCTCGCCCACTTGTTCGCCCAATCGATCGACCTGCACGCGGTCTGCGATCGCCCAACCGCGCTCGGCACGCAGGGCTTCGCTGAGACGCGGCTGAATATCGGCGGCATCGATCGACTCGGGCAACGCGGCGCGCAATGCCGCCACCTGCTCTTCCGCAGACAAGTCGGGCTCGTCGATGAGTGTATGCACTTGATTCACGATGATCCCCTCTCGGTTCATCCCGGCATCCTCCAGTTTGTCGCTGAAAAATCGGGCTTCGCCAATCGCCAGCGGATCGGGGCTCGTCACCAACACGAACGCGACTTCGGGACTCCGCAACGCATCGGAGACCTGCTCGGCCCGCTCCTTGAACCCGCCGAACAGGTCGTTGATCCCACTCACGAATTCCGCCACTTGCTCCAAGAACTCGAGGCCGGTGATCTTGCCAATACCTTTGAGCAACACGGTCGCACCGCGACCGACCAAGCCAAACGCCTCTTTTCCCGCGCCCTCGAAGACCTGCAGGAACCAGCGCATCGCCGGCGAGTCGATCGCGTCGATGAGTCGCTCCGGCGCGGTGAGGAAGTCGAGCGCGCTAGCCGTGGGTGGCGTGTCGAGCACGACGAGGTCCCACTTTGGGTCCTTGCGGACTTCGTGGAGCTTTTCCATCGCCATATACTCTTGCGTGCCGGCAAGCGAGCTCGCGACGTATTGGTAGATCTGGTTGTTCAGAATCCGGTCGCGTGATTCTTCATCCGACGCGTACTTCTCAACGAGCCCATCAAAGGTGCGCTTCGTGTCGAGCATCATCGCCGAGAGCGCTCCCTTGCATTCGAGGCCGTTGCTCTCGAAAAGCGACCGCGGAACGTCCTGCTCGCTGGTCCTCATCTCATCGAGCCCGAGGCTATTGGCGAGGCGCCGCGCCGGGTCGATCGTCAGGCAGAGGACGGTGCGGCCTTCCATCGCGGCATGTACGGCCATCGCCGCCGCTGTCGTGGTTTTTCCGACTCCGCCGCTGCCGACGGTCACGACCACGCGGTGACTGCCAAGCACTTCCGCGAAACTCATTGCAGCGCGACTCTAGCAGTCCTGCCCAGGGTGTCGATCTCGTGGAAATTACTGCCTTCTGCAGAATCTTTGCTCCTTGCAGCGTAGGGGAATAGGCTACATATACCTACATCTGGCAGGGAGCCCTCATGAACGAACGCCGCACACGCCGAAGTCAGGATCCGTACCGCGCACTGTGCCTTCAGCTGGAGCACTCGCGCTCGCAAGGCCAGCTCGACGCCGTGGTCATCGCTATCGACAACGGATTGCTGGTCGCCGGCGCTGGCGAGCGCTCGGTCTGTGAAGCGCTCGGCGCGGTCGCCCCGCTCATGAGCTCCCGGTCGTTCAACGGGCGTTTGCCGGGCGCACTCGAAGGACAGAGCGTCGACGTGCGCGAGGTGTACCTCGATGGCGAGACCGTTTACGTCGCAAGCGTGGGCCGTCGAGGCGGGGACGCGTGGCTTCAGCAGTCGATCAGCGGGGTGCGCCGAATCCTCGGTTACGGCCCGCCGTCCGACGCTCAGTTGCTTATCAACTGATTCTGTACTGCGGCCAGCTCGGCTTGGCGAATCAAGTCGCGGGCGCCCTGCGAAAGCAGATGGTCTGCAACCTCCTCACCCAACTGATGCGCTTGCTCGATCGCATCGGGCGAACCGAGGTCAAGGTACGTGTCCGAGGTGGCCGAAAGCATTTGGTCGCCGTCGTACGAGGCCACCATCGCGTCGAGCTTGAGCCTTCCCTCGGCAGCGCTCGCGTGGCCGGCGATCGACGAATGGCAGTTGCCTTCCAACTTCTGAAGCATTGCGCGTTCCGCGGTGATCTGGATGCGTGTGGTCGGGTCTTCGATCGTTTTGAGTTGTCGTCGCAGCGTTTCGTTGGCTAGCGCACCCTCGATCGCCAGCGCTCCCTGACCGACGGCGGGCAGACAAATGTCCGGCGGAAGAACGAAGTGGGGCGTTTCGTCAAGCACGCCCGTGCGCGCGAGGCCGGCCGCAGCCAGGACGATCGCGTCGCACTGACCTTCGCGAAGCTTGCGCATGCGGGTTTCGATGTTGCCGCGGAGCGGGACGAAGCCGAGGTCGGGGCGCTGGCGCTGTAGCTGCACCACGCGACGCCGTGACGTCGTGCCGACCTTGGCGCCTCGCTTCAACGAAGCCAAGTCGGTGCCATCCACTGTGACGAGCACGTCGCGTGGGTCTTCACGAACGGGCACGCTGAGGATGCCCATCCCTTCCGCCAGCGGAACGTCCCCGGGCACGTCTTTCAGCGAGTGGACCGCGAGGTCCGCCTCGCCGCGCACCACCACGGCCTCCACCTCGCTCACAAACAGCCCCTTACCGCCCACCGCGGCAAGTGGGCGATCCTGGATGCGGTCGCCTTCGGTTCGCACGTGGACTTCTTCGACCGCGAGGCCTGTGAAGTGGCTCCGTAGCTGCTCGGCGACCCAACGTGTCTGGACGAGAGCAAGATTGCTCCGGCGTGTTGCGATGCGTAGTTTCACTTCGATTCGCCTGTTCGCCCTGTCGCTGCGGTGGCTAACCGCGTGACCTTGGCTTCCGTGCCGCCTTCGGTCGAGGTCTCTTTTTCGGAGGGGGCTTCCTCGGAGATCGCGAACAAGCGGCGGACCGCTTCGATCAGGAGCGCTCCGTCCGGCTCACCTGCACCCGCTTTGAGCTGGGTCAGCGGCTGATGAAGCAACTTGTTCACCATCGAGCGCCCCATGGCTTCCAACACGGCATGATCAGACGGACTCAGGCCTTCGAGCCGGGGCAAGGTCCGGTGCAGCTCTTCGTCGGCGACCTGCCCAAAGCGCTTCCGGAGGGCGACGATAGTCGGGGCGAGCTCGAGCGAACGTCGCCAGCTTACGAATGCGTCGAGCTCCTCTTCGATGATTTGCTCGGCCAGCGCTGCTTCCCGCGCGCGAACGGCCAGGTTCTCTTCGGCAACCTGTTGGAGGTCGTCCACGTCGTAGACGAACACGTTGTCCATGCTACCGACGCGCGGGTCGACGTCGCGCGGAACCGCGATGTCGATGATGAACAACGGCCGATGGCGCCTGCTTCGACCCACTGACTTCATCAGCTCCGGGGTCAGTATGAACTTCGGGCTTGCAGTGGACGCGATGACCACATCGGCGTCGGCGAGCTCCGTGGCGAGTTGCTCGTACGGGACGGCACGCCCGCCGCACGATTCGGCGAGGTTGCGCGCTCGTTCTTCGCTCCGGTTGAGGACATGGAGATTCGTTCCGGTTTGCCGGAGACTCCGCGCCGCGGACTCGCCCATCTCTCCCGCGCCAACCAAGAGCGTCCGGCGCCCCTCGAGATTGCCGAATATCTTCTTCGCCAGCTCACATGCGATCGAGCTGACGCTCACTGTGCCTTCGGCGATCCCAGTTTCACGCCGAACGCGTTTCGCAGTTGCAAAGGCCTGAGTGAAGCAGCGGCCGAGAAGGGTGCCCATCGTGCCGGCGCCTTTCGCCGCGTCGAAGGCCTCTTTCACCTGACCGAGAATTTGGGGCTCGCCGACGACGAGAGAGTCCAAGCTCGAAGCGACCCGGAAGACATGACGGACCACGTCGACGCCGCGCTCCTGGTAGAGGACGTCATCGTCGGCGGCGGCGGGGAGGCGCTTGGCGAGAGATTCCTTGGCGATTCGCGAGGCCTCGATCGGGTTGGCGCTAGTGGCGTAGAGCTCGACTCGATTGCAGGTCGATATCAACAGCGCTTCGTCGAGCCGGCCATTGGCGGCAATCGCGCGAAGCTCCTCCTCGAGGCGATCCGGGGCGACGGCGAGGTGCTCGCGGACTTCAACGGGAGCGGTTCGATGGGAAAGACCGACGACGACGAAGTCGCGCATCATGCACTCCCACCGGCGGCGCGCACGGCATAGCCGGCCAACACCAGAAGCGTGAATAGGAAACCCATCATCGTACCGAGCGCGGCTTTTCTCCCCCTCCATCCGGCGGCCACGCGGAGAACGATCACGCTTGCAAAGATCGCCCACGCGACCAGGCCGAGCGCTTGGCTCACATAGAACTCCGACCCGTCCGAGCGTAGCAGCCAGAACGTGCCGGTGATCATGCCGAAGGTCAGGAGCGGGAAGCCCACTAGCACGGCGCGCAGCCCCATGGTGTCGAGCACGTCGAGCGACGGTAGTCGTTGGAAGGCGCCGCTGAGCTGACGGCGTCGAAGCAGCCGTTCCTGCAGGATGTACGCAACGCCCGCCGCAAATGCGAGCGCGAAGGCAACCAAGCCGGCGACGTTGGCGCCGATGTGGAGCGTCAACACGGCGGACTGGACTCTCGGAGAAACGGGCGCGTAGCTGCTGCCGAGCCCGGACGCGAGGAAGAGCATCAGCGACAGCGGCACGACGAATGCGCCGAGGATGGTGACGTCGAAGCGGTAGGACGCGAGCAGGAACGCGATGCCGATCCCAAAGGACGAGACGCTCAAGATCTGAGAGATGTCCGAGAGCGGGAGCTCGCCGGGGGAGGGCGTCTCGAGCAGCAAGAACGCGAGGTGCGCACCGAGCGCAGCGACGAAGACCGTTCCCGGCATTCGCTGCGCCTTGTCCGAGCCTCGCGTCAGCAGGAACAGATAGAGGATACAGGCGATCGCATAGAGGACCGCAGTGGCGATGAAGAGGCCGGCTTTCATGGTCTTGTCGAGGCCTCCATGAGTGTGGGGCAGGCCACGAAAAAGCCTACCATGATGGGGTTTTACGCGGTAGCCGGGAGGGGCGGCACGTTGACAAGGGGCCGCACCGTCCTTAGTTAGTCCATCTCAGACAACCCCAAGAGGAGCTCAGATGGCCGGCGCAAACGTACACGCAGTAAACGACCTGAACTTTGACGCGGAGGTGCTCGAGTCGGATGGCCCCGTGCTCGTCGACTTTTCGGCGGTGTGGTGCGGTCCGTGTAAGCAGATTGCGCCGCTCATCGATCAACTTGCGGACGAATACGTCGACAAGGTCAAGGTAACCCACCTAGACATCGACGAGAGCCCCGGCACCGCCTCGAAGTACGGCATCCGCGGCGTCCCAACCCTGATGGTCTTCAAGGGTGGCGAGCTCGTCGCACAACACATTGGGGCTGCACCGAAAACTACCATCGCCCAATTGATGGATCGCGCGCTCTAGACGCCGGTACTCCCAAACCCGCCCTCGCCGCGCTCGGTGCCTCCGAGCGCAGCCTCGTCGTCCACCGTCTCGATGTCGACCTGAGTCACCGGCGCCACAATCAACTGCGCGATCCGATCGCCAGACTCGATCGTGAAGGCCTCGCTGCCGTGGTTGACCAGAAGCACCTGGACCTCGCCTCGGTAGTCTTCGTCGATCGTGCCCGGTGCGTTGAGCACGGTGACGCCGTTGCGTGCGGCCAAACCGGAACGCGGGCGCACTTGGCCTTCGTGTCCCGTTGGTAGCGCGATGCGCAATCCTGTCGGCACGCGAGCGGTCCCGCCTGGCCCGAGAGTGAGCGGGGAGGCGAGGCACGCGGCGAGGTCCATCCCCGCCGCGCCGCTCGTGTTGTAGCGCGGAACGACCGCGTCGGCGCGCATCCGATAGACGCGCAGCGTTGCCATTAGTCCTTCTTCTCGCCGCCGCGGTCCCGGTCGCCGCCACCTTCGGGCTTCCGGTCCCGGTCCCGATCCCGGTCGCGGTCCCGGTCGCGGCTCCGATCCCGGTCACGTCCACGATCCCGGTCTCCGTCGCGTCCACCGGCTCGGGCGCCACCTCTGCCCCCGCGATCCCGGTCACGTCCGCCTCGGCCACCGTCGCGTCCGCCTCGGCCACCGTCGCGTCCGCCTCGTCCGCCGTCGCGTCCGCCTCGTCCGCCGTCGCGTCCGCCTCGTCCACCGCCGTCACGGCGTTCCCTTCTCTCAGGCTCGACGTATCCCTCGGGCTTTTCGAGAAGCGCTTTGCGTGAAAGCTTGATGCGGCCTTCGCGATCGATGTCGCTGATCACGACCTCGACCTCGTCGCCGAGATCCATCACGTCGGTGACCTTCTCGACGAAGCCCCAATCCATGTCGGTGACGTGCAGCAGTCCGTCCTTGCCGGGTGCGATCTCGAGGAACGCGCCGTAGTTCTCGACGCGCCGCACGACGCCCGTGTACTTGGTGCCGATCTCCGGCTCCAGCGTGAGGCTCTCGATGATCTCGATGGCCTTCTTGAGGGCCTCGCCGTCCGGCGATGCGATGCTCACCGTGCCGTCGTCGGTGATGTCGATCTTCGCGCCGGTCTGCTCGGTGATCGCCTTGATCATCTTGCCGCCCGGTCCGATGACCACTCGGATCTGGTCTGGCTTGACCTTGAGGGTCTCGATGCGAGGCGCGTACTTCGAAAGCTCGGGGCGGGGAGTCGCCATGACCTCGTTCATCTTCTCGAGGATGTGCAGGCGACCTTCACGCGCCTGGTCCAAGGCTTCGCGCATGATCTCCTGGCTCAAGCCAGCGATCTTGATGTCCATCTGGATGGCGGTGATGCCCTTGTCGGTGCCGCAGACCTTGAAGTCCATATCGCCGAGATGGTCCTCGTCGCCGAGAATGTCGGTCAGAACGGCGTACTTCTCGCCCTCCATGATGAGACCCATCGCCACACCGGCCACCGGCGCCTTGATGGGGACACCCGCGTCCATCATCGCCAAGCTTCCGCCACAAACGGTTGCCATCGATGACGAGCCATTCGACTCGGTGATCTCGGAGACGATTCGCATCGTGTAGGGGAAGTCTTCGCGTGAAGGCAACACCTTGGTGAGTGCGCGCTCCGCGAGCGTTCCGTGCCCGATCTCTCGACGGCCTGGGCCGCGAAGGAACTTGGTCTCACCGACCGAGTAGGGCGGGAAGTTGTAGTGGAGGAGGAAAGGCTTCCAGTACTCCCCGACGAGGCCGTCGATCTTCTGCTCGTCCTGACGTGTACCGAGGGTCGCTGTGACGATGCTCTGGGTCTCGCCTCGCGTAAACAGCGTCGATCCATGGACGCGCGGGAGGAGACCCACTTCGATCGCAATGGGCCGAACCGTCTTGTAGTCACGTCCGTCAACGCGGCGCTTGTCGTCGAGTACCTGGCCACGCATCGTGTTGTAACGAAGGTCCTCGTAGGCGCCCTTGATGTCGCCTTCCTGGTCTGGGAACTCCGCCGAAAGCTCGGCCGCGACTTCCTTTTTGATTGCGCTGAAGCGGCCGTAGCGCGGGTGCTTCTCGGCGATGCTGCAGGCCTCGATGACCTTCTGGAGGCCGACGTCCTTTACGCGTGCGTCGATCTTCTCGTCGCGCGTGGCCGGCGCGAAGGGCCACTTTTCCTTGCCGACCGCTTCGCGGATCTTCTCCATGAGCTCGAGGACACCTTGCACCGATTGGTGACCGAACTGGATGGCGGCGATCAAGTCCGCCTCGGACAACTCCTTCGCTTCGCCTTCGACCATGACGATGGCGTCTTTGGACGCGGCGACGATCAGCTCACAGTCGCTCTCCTCTTGCTCCTGGTAAGTCGGGTTCGCGATCAGCTTGCCGTCGACGCGCGCCACACGCACACCAGCGATCGGACCTGCCCAAGGAAGCGGGCTGATGTGAATGGCCGCCGAGGCACCCACCATCGCGAGCACGTCGGACTGATTGCTCCCGTCCGCGCTGATCACGGTTGCGATGACCTGCGTCTCGCACATGTATCCGTCGGGAAAGAGGGGACGGCAGGGCCGGTCGATCAGTCGTGACGTGAGCACCTCATGATCGCGCTGCCTGGCCTCGCGCTTGAAGAACCCGCCCGGGATCTTGCCCGCAGCGTAGGTCTTCTCGATGTAGTCGCACGTCAGCGGAAAAAACGGCGCACCGGGCCTTGCTTCTTTGTTTCCAACGACCGTGACGAGGACCATGGTCTCGCCGCAGCTCACCAACACCGAGCCGGATGCCTGCTTGGCAAT
>CALJYC010000051.1 GCA_937984275.1 uncultured bacterium
GAGGCGGGTGTTCTCATCGACGAGGTCGTGAATCTGCTCCGGGTGCGCCGGGTCGAAGAACCGCACCTCGATGCCGAGGTTCTTAAACGTGTTGTTGAACAGGGTCCAGGTCCCGCCGTACAAGCTGGTCGCCGATACGAAGTTCTGGCCAGAGTGGCAGATCGTGAGAATCGCCGCGTTGACAGCGGACTGCCCGGACGCAAACCCAAGCCCCATCACGCCGCCGTCGAGCGCAGCAAGGCGCTTCTCGAGGACATCGACGGTCGGATTCATGATGCGGGAGTAGATGTTTCCGAACTCTGCGAGCCCAAAGAGCGCCGCCGCATGGTCGGTGTCGTTGAACACGTACGACGTCGTCGCGTAGATTGGCACGGCGCGCGCGTTGGTCGTGGGGTCGGGTTCCTGGCCGGCGTGAAGGGCACGCGTACCAAGGCCGTAGTTCTCTTCAGTCATGTCGGTTTACCTCGTTGCTGGGTGACGAGTTGGAGTGCTGGGGGCGGCGAGGATACCGCGAGTTTGGCGCAGAGTCATGTGCCGCAATGTGAGTGGCGACTGTGGGGCACCTCACCCCCTAGATCCTTTGCGGAGCCGGCGCGTCTCTGAGTGCATGGGCACGCGAAAACTCACGGGCACGGGCCCTCCGGATTTGCCAGAATCTTTGAGGAGGCGGGGACCAAAGATGGAAGCAGGCAACAGCGATTCACTCGCGGACCAGCTCTTGGAGCTGCATTCTCTTCAAGAGGCGCGCATCGCAGCTGAAGAAGAGGCACGGTTCAGAGCGGCTGAAGACGCACGACGGCGGGCGGAAGCCGCGGCGCAGCAGCGACGCGAGGAAGAGGAAGCCCGGTTGCGTGCCGAAGAGGAAGCCCGGTTGGCGGAAGAGCGCGCGCAGCGTGACGAGGAAGAGCGCCGCGTGCGTAAAGCCAAAGAGGCTGAGCTCCGCGTTCAGTTGCAGGAGCAGTCCAAGGCCCGCGCTGCCGAGCAGCAACGCACACTGAAGCACGAGAAGGAGATCGCGGCGATCACCGCCAGCGAGAAGGCAAAGATTCGCGCGCGCCGCATGGTGGCCGGTGGCGCTGTGTTCCTCGTCCTCGCTTCGCTAGGAAGCTACGCCTTCGTGATCAAGCCGGCACTCGAGCGAAAGGCACTCGAAGCGGAACAAGCGCGGCAGGAGCAACAGGTCGCGGTCCAGCAGAAGGAACGCGCCGAACAGCAACTGCTCGACGAGAAGCAGCGCGCCGAAGCAGCCGAGGCAGACAAGGAACGCTACGAGCAGAAACTCCAGCAGCGCGAGCAACGTCAGAAGGAGCGCGAGCAGCGGGCGAAGGATCGACCAAAGCAGCGCCCGAAGAACAAGAGCCAGGCCTGCGCGCCAGATGATCCGCTCTGCGGCATCAAGATCGACTGACCGCCGGGCCGCCGCCGTTCGCAGAGAAACCCCCGCGCTCTATTTCACGGTGACGACGAAGTCGCCTTCGTTGCCTAGGGGCGGACCGTTTAGAATGGGGTCCCATTCGGTTTCGCCGAGGACATGGAGGCGGCCGAAGGCGAGCACGTAGGCGGCGAGCACGGGGACCGATTCCTCGGTGTCGATGAACTCCGGGCCGCAGCCGTCCTCACCGGCATCGGGCCGGAAGAAGTCGAGCTGCTCCTGTGTGAGGTCGTGACAGATCGTGATGAAGCTGAAGTGTGCGCCCTCGGGCATCTCGACCCAAAGGTCGTCCGGGTGGTCGAGGCCCTGCCAGGCGCGTTCCGCGTTATTCTCGTGCGTCGTCGTCTGGTCGAGGAGGCCGCTCATCAGCATCGTGGGAATCTCTAGATCCCCGAACGTGTCGTCAACGATCGAGCCAACCGCTGGCGCTTGGGGCGCAAGGGCGACGATGCGCTCATCGAGGAAGCCCGCACGGTAGGCCGCTTCGACATTCGGGTCCGCGATCACATCGCACGAGTCGCTCGTCACACCGTCGCAGTTGGACGCCAGCTCGTCGAAGTCCACGCCGGTACCTCCGACCGCAAACGTCGTGTAGCCGCCAAAGCTGTGCCCAAACAGAAACACGCTCGACGTGTCTGCTTTGCCCGCGAGCTCGTCACCGCTGAGGCCCGACTCGAACGCATCGATGACGGCCGTGATGTCGTTGGGCCGATCGAGCGCCGAGCGGGTGAAGGGATCAGGAGCCCCTAGGAAATCGATCGCGGTGTTGCCCGTGTGGTTCGGCGCCACGAGGACCCAGCCGTGCGATGCCATCAGCTCGCCGTAGGGATAGGTGAGCAAGCTTTCGCCCGCGTTGCCATGTGAGTGGACGACGAACGGAAGGGCTGCATCGTCGGTCACCGGCGGCGCATCGAGCGCATGCTCCGTAGGCACAACGATGCCCGCCACCGAATATTGTGCCGGCGGCGCACCCGAACCGCTCTGCGCCGGATACCAAACCCGCAAGAGGAGCTCGCGGTCCTCACCCGAAGCCGCCGCGCTGTACGTGATCATGATCTCGCGGAAGCCGACCTCGTACGGCCCTTGCTCGAAGAGCTCCTCGGGATCTGCGCTCGGAACGGCGGTCGAGTCGCCGCCGCAGCCGATGAGAGAAGTGATGAGGATTGCAACCGCGCCGACGGTCGCGCCAAACGGAGAAAGAGTGCGCATGCGGCCGCGAGGATGGTGCGATTTCTCAAGGAGTGCGAGACCGCCTGCTCCAGCGACGGCTATCCTTAGAAGCGCAGGTCAGTCGAGGCACTCGGGGTGATCGGCGCAATCGACGCAGACACAACCCTCTTGGAAGGAGGCGCACTCCCCGTTGTCGAAACAGTTGAGTGGGTCGCTGCAGAAAAAATCATCGTCGCAGTCGGCGCAGACGCAGTCGTCTTGGTCATTGCAGAACCCATCGTTGAGGCAGGAGTCGCTGCGATCTTTGCCTGAGAAGCGGTGTGATCTCCGGTGCTTTGAGGGGGGGAGAGTGTCCCCTAGCGGCGTTTTTGGTGGATTGGGAGGGCGCCTTTGCCTGAGGCGGGGGGGACCAGGTGACGTTGGGTGCTTCCAATCAGGTCGCCGCGTTTGGCTTTGATCAGGGCTTCGCGGGCTAGGTCGTGTTGGGTGACGTCCCAATATTGGAGGAGTGCTTTTTGCATTCGTTTTTCGCGCAGGTTCTTGGCGACGTAGACGGGTTCCTGCGTGAAGGGATCGAGGCCGGTGACGTACATGCTGGTGGCCATGCTCATGGGGGTTGGGATGAAGTCCTGGACCTGGCGGGGCCTGAGGCCGCGCTTCTTCAAGTAGAGGGCGAGCTCGATCATGGAGTGGGTGGTCGAGCCGGGGTGGCCGCTGATGTAATAAGGGACGAGGTGTTGGTTCTTGCCGCTCTTTTCGCTGGCGCAGGTAAACATCTCGGCGAAGCGCTCGTAGCTTTCGGCGCCGGGCTTTTTCATTTTGTCGAGGACCTTTTCGTCGACGTGTTCGGGGGCGACGGAGAGCTGGCCGCCGGTGTGGTGCTCTGCGAGCACTTCGACGAACTCGGGGCTCAGCTCGGCCAGGTCGTAGCGCACGCCCGAGGCGATGAACGCCTTCTTCACGCCCTTTTCTTTGCGCACTTTGCTCAGCAGCTGCACGAGTGGGCCGTGGTCGGTGACTAGGTTTTCGCAGACGCCCGGGTGCACGCAGCTCAGGCGGCGGCATGCCTTTTCGATGCGCTCGTCCTTGCACTTCATTTGGTACATGTTCGCGGTCGGTCCACCGACATCGCTGATCACGCCCGTGAAGCCATCCATGCGGCGAAGCGCGCGGACTTCGCGCAAGACGCTTTCTTCGCTGCGCGATTGAATCACGCGGCCCTCGTGTTCGGTGATCGAGCAGAAGCTGCAGCCGCCGAAACAGCCGCGCATGGTCACGATGCTGTGCTTGACGGTTTCGTAGGCAGGAATGCGGGCGTCGTACGAGGGGTGGGGGTAGCGGGTGAACGGGAGATCGTAGAGGCCGTCCATGATCTCGGTGGTGAGTGGCTCGGCCGGGGGGTTGAGGTAGACGGCCTCGTGTCCGTGGGGCTGGATCAATGGGCGGCCGTTCCCGGGGTTCGTTTCCTTTTGAAACGCGCCGCTCATTTGGCTGAACTGTTCCTTGCTCTCTTTGATTTGCTCGTAGCTCGGGAGGAAGATCGGTTTCCGGTCACGAATGAAACGGCTCGGTTTGATGTGTTCCCACTGGCCCTTTCGCAGCACGTGAGCGGTCCCGCGTACGTTGCGTAGGTCTTTCAGGGTTTCGCCGGCGGCGAGTCGGTTGGCGACTTCCCAGACCGGCCGTTCGCCCATTCCGAAGATCAACATGTCTGCTTTCGAATCGAGCAAGACACTGCGGCGAATCGAATCGCTCCAGTAGTCGTAGTGCGCGATGCGCCGGAGCGAGGCTTCGATGCCTCCCAGGATGATCGGTACGCCCGGGAATGCTTGCCGGCAAAGGTTGCCGTAGACGATGCTCGCTCGATTGGGACGCATCTTGGTACGACCGCCGGGGGAATACTGATCCTCGGAACGCACCTTCTTCTGCGCGGTCAGCTTGTTGAGCATGCTGTCCAAGTTGCCACTGGTGATGCCGACGAAGAGGCGCGGCGTTCCCATGCGGGACACGTCGTCGGTGTCCTGCCAGCTCGGCTGGGGGATCATGCCGACGCGGTAGCCGCGCCCCTCGAGGAAACGGCCGATGAGCGCGCCGCCAAAGGCCGGGTGGTCGACGTAGGCGTCCCCGTTGACGATGAGCACATCGAGCTCCGCCCAGCCGCGCGCATCCATGTCCGCTCGGGTGGTGGGCAGGTAGGCGGACGTGTCGGGGCGGCTCGGAGCGCGATGCCCCTTTTTTGATAGAGGCACCAGGGCCATGGCGCACCTTGCCCATGAGCGACAGGTCGCGCAAACGTAGGCCCATGACAGGGGAGGATCCTCGCCACAAAGCCGGAGACCGGGGTACCTTCGAGGTCGAATCGCTTCTGCATACGGGCGAAGGCGTGTCCGGACGCGTGCGCATCGATGGAGCCTTTCCTGGCGAACGGGTCGTCGCGCGCATCGATCATGTCGGTAAACACTCGACCTTTGCGACGGCTGTGGAGCTGGAACGCGGCCGCCCGGGCCGGCGTGTGCCTCCGTGCCTGCGGCACCGTGACGTGGACCGCGGAAAGTGCACGGGCTGCGCCTTGATGGCGCTCGAAGAACCCGACCAACGGACGCTTCTTCGCGAGATGCTGCTCGCACAGCACGGGCTCGAGGTTGACGAAGTCGTCGCCGCACCGAAGTCGCTAGGCTATCGGTGGAGTGCCAAGCGCATTGCGTTCGGTGGGCCGGGTCGGTTGCGACTCGGCAGCTTCATCCGCGGCACGCACCGGCCGGCCGACATGCGTGGCTGCCTCGTCGACCATCCGCTCATCGCCGCCGCAGCCGACGAAATCGCGAGAGCTGCGTGTGACCTGGGCATTGCGGCGCACAACGATGAACGCGCGCGCCTTGGACTTCGGGCCGTTTGGCTGCGCACAAACGGAACGCAGGTACTGGCTACACTGGTCACGAGTGAGGCGGACGACACAGAGGTCCGGCGCCTAAGCGCTCGGCTTGCACTCTGCGACGGGGTCGCGTGCAGCTTTCATCGTGGCGGCGGAAACGTGTTGCGGGGAACGGGCGCGACCGTGCTGCGGGGCATCGAAGCGCTCGATGTGCATGGCACGCGGGTTGGGCCGCTCGGGTTTCTGCAGCCAAATCCCGTCGTCGCGGAGCAGATGTACGATCGGCTCGTCGAGGGGATCGGCGGCGGACGGGTCTTTGACCTATATGCCGGTTCGGGTGCGACGACTCGGCGGCTCAGGGCTGCGGCGACTGAGGTGGTGCCTTGCGAATCGCATCCCGAAGGGGCGCAGAGCCTAGGGATCGAAGCGGAAACGGCAGAGGAGTTTCTTACCCGCCAGACCGAGGCGCCGGATGCGGTGGTCGCGAACCCACCTCGAAAGGGGCTCGGCGCTGCTGTGACCCGCGAGCTGCTTCGGCTTCGGCCCGCCCGGGTTCATGTGATGGCGTGCGGACCTGCGGGACTGGCGGCGGACATTGCGGCGTTAGCGGAGGGCTATCGGCTGGAGAGCTTGCAGGCATACGACACGCTTCCGCAGACGCCACACGCAGAGCTGATTGCGAGGCTTGTTCGGATCTAGGGAGTGTGTGCTTTGATCAGCGCGTCGGCGAGTGTGTGGAGTCGTTGGTGCTCGCCGCTACTGCTCTGCTGTTCTTCGAACGCTTGGAATCGGCGGGACATCTCTTCTTTGACGGGTTCTGGCAATCGAGTGTCCGCCATCGGATAGAGGATCTGGTCTTCCTTTTGGATGTGTTGGCGAAGCAGAGCGGAGAACTCTCGCACGGTTCGTGCGAGCGTCTCGCGGTCTTGCTCACTCCAGGTCGCAGGTTGTTTCGCGAGCCCATCTAGGACGCCCACGAGCGAACGACCCATATCGTGCTCGCGCAGCATGACGGGGATGGGGCCTACCTCGCGTGGGAAACCGTGATCGACCATCGCGACGAACAGGATGTCCTCCTCCTTGCCGTGATGATAGGCATCGGCAAACCCCCGGATGAACGAGACGAATCGCGCGAGCTCCTCTTTGTCGTCTGCCTCACTCTCGGGGCTCAATGTCGTGATCCACGCGTCCATGGCATCGAGTGCACGTTCGATGAGGCGATGCTCTGTCATCAACAACTCTATGGGGTCCACTTCCGCTTCCTTTCGGTTCTGGCGCTCTGGTCTGCCTGGGTCGGGGCGCTCTACGCTGCGGGCTGCAGCATCGCGAATGCTGCCGGGATGGCAACGCTTCATCCCTCACGGCGATGTGGATTGATGAGTCACATTGTGATACGTCGGGTTTATGAATGTATCACACGGATCGGCGATTCAGCTAAAACCTCAAGCAAATCAATCATCTGACGCAGAATCATCTCTGCGGCACTGGCTGGTTACAGTCGACGCGGTGCTACGGGCGGTCGAGGAGACCGTGAGGCGTTTGCGGCGCGAAACCGTCGAAGCTTGCAAGACCAGCCGTGCGGAATGGGCGGATTGGGCCGGGGGGTTTCGGGATGCGCAAAGCGCGTTGCAGAGCTGGCAGCAACAAACGGCGCGCCTCGTC
>CALJYC010000052.1 GCA_937984275.1 uncultured bacterium
AACCCGCAATACAGGCGTCTCCATGATCAAAGAAGGCCGCAAGGCCCCCGCGTTCAATTTGCCCTCGTCCACGGGCGACAAGCTGGCCCTCAAAGACCTCGCCGGCAAGTACGTCATCCTCTACTTCTACCCGAGGGACAACACGCCGGGCTGCACGACCGAAGCCAACGACTTCAACAAGGCGTTGCGCAAGATCAACGCGCGCGACGCGGTCGTCGTCGGCGTCAGCAAGGATTCGATCGAGTCGCATTGTAAGTTCGCTGACAAATACAAGCTGAAGTTCCCGCTGCTCAGCGATCCCGACGGAAACATGCTCGAGAAGTACGACGCGTGGGGTGAGAAGAACCTCTACGGCAAGAAGTCGATGGGGATCATCCGCTCGACGGTGCTTATCGGACCCGACGGCAAGGTCATCAAACATTTCCCGAAGGTGAAAGTGAAGGGGCACGTCGAAGCGGTGATCGAGGCCCTCAATGAAGCCCGTACCGATTGACACCGAGGAGCGTCCCAGCGCATGGTTCCACAGCGATGAGCGAGCCCAGCCCTATACCGGTGCCCGAGGCCCCGGACGCCCTGGACCCCAACTTCCGGATCGAGCTGCCGAACTTCGAGGGGCCGCTGGACCTGCTCTTGCATCTGATCCGTAAGCACGAGCTCGATATCCTCGATCTGCCGATCTCGTTCATCACCGATAAGTACCTGGAATACCTGGGGTTGATGCAGAATTTGAACCTCGACGTCGCCTCGGAATATCTGGTGATGGCGGCGACGCTGGCGCACATCAAGAGCAAGATGCTCTTGCCGCTGCCGCCCGAGGATCAGGACGACGACGAGCTCGATGAGCTCGACCCACGTGCGGAGCTGATTCGGCGTTTGCTGGAGTACCAGAAGTACAAGACCGTCGCCGCAGATCTGGGCGAGCGTGCGATCGCGGGACGAGACGTGTTCTCGGGGGGCACGCCTCCGCCGACTGCTGACGGGCCGGCGCCGTTGGCGCAGGTGAGCGTCTTCAAGCTGCTCGATGCGTTCAAGAAGGTCGCGGAGCGCGTCAACGCGACCTTCTCGCTCGAAGTCGACGCCGAGCGGATGTCGATTCAGGAGCGTATCGGCGGGCTAGTCGATTTGCTTCGCGAACGCCGACGGTGCCGGTTTGACGAGCTCTTCGAGGACGTCAGCACCTCGTATGATCTGGTGGTCACATTCCTCGCGCTGCTCGAGATGGCGAAGATGCGCTTGGCGAGCATTTATCAGACCGACCACGAAGAACCCATCTATCTCGAATACACGCTCCTCGATGCGGCGGGCGAGCCGGTGGTGCCTGCCGACGTGCAACAGCCGACGAGCGATGTGGTGGACATGGAGATCGACCTCAGCGATGCGGTCGCGCCCGCCGAGGAACGCAGAGAATCCGTGGTCGTGCCGGCCGGCACCTACGGCGCGTACGCATACAACGACGAGCAAGAGCAATGACCCAAACAGATGTGCAAACCGACAACGGCGCCTCGGCAAATGGGGCGGGAGCCTCGATCGCGCCGAGCGGGGAGACGCTCAAGAACGTCCTCGAGAGCCTGATCTTCGTGTCCGGCCGTCCGGTGACGCCCAAGAGGCTTGCCCGGGCAGCGCGGGCCACCATTGCCGAAGTCCAGCCTCTGCTCGATGAGCTCGTCGCGGACTACGAACACCGCGGTGTGCACCTCTACTACGTCGCGGGCGGGTACCAGTTCCGTTCCGCGCGCGAAAGCGCCGACTTCGTCAAGACGCTCGTTGCGCCCAAGCCCATGCGCATGACGCGTGCCCAGCTCGAAACGCTCGCCATCGTCGCGTATCGTCAACCGCTCACCCGGCCCGAGGTCGATGACGTGCGCGGTGTGGACTCCGGCTCGTCGCTCAAGATGCTGACCGACCGCGGACTCGTGAAGATCCTTGGCCGGAAGGACGAGCCCGGCCGACCCTTGGTGTACGGAACGACGCCGGGGTTCTTGGAGTTCTTTGGCCTGAGTAGTTTGAAGGACCTCCCGACCCTTCAGGAGTTCAGCGACCTCACCGACGAGCACAAGGCCCTGTTCGAAGAGAAGACTGGGGAGTCGATCGACATTGCCGCCGCCGAGCTCGCCGCAGCAGAAGCGATGGAGCAGGCGGAAGAGGATCTCCTCGCGGAGGAAGAGGCCGCCATTGCAGCCGCCGAGGCCGAGGCGGCCGACGAGGATGAAGAAGACGAGGACGAATGACGTTCCAAGAGCTCATTCTCGCACTCGAACGTTTCTGGGCCGAGCGCGGGTGCCTGATCGTGCAGCCGTACAACTCCGAGGTCGGCGCGGGCACCTTCAACCCGCACACATTCTTGCGCGCCATTGGCCCGGAGCCCTGGAACGTCGCATACGTCGAGCCGAGTCGCCGCCCGACCGACGGCCGCTACGGTGAAAACCCCAACCGGCTGCAGCAGTTCCATCAGTACCAGGTCATCCTCAAGCCGTCGCCGCTCGATATCCAGGACCTCTACCTCGAGTCGCTACGCGCCCTCGGCACCGACCCGAGCCACCACGACATCCGCTTCATCGAGGACGACTGGGAGTCCCCAACCCTTGGCGCATGGGGCCTCGGGTGGCAGGTGTGGCTCGATGGGCTCGAGATCAGCCAGTTCACCTACTTCCAGCAGTGCGGCGGAATCGACTGCAAGCCGGTCAGCGGCGAGCTGACGTACGGGCTCGAGCGGATCGCGATGTACCTGCAAGACGTCGACGACGTGTACGACCTGCAGTGGGCCCCAGGCATCCGCTACGGTGACTTGTACAAGCGGGCCGAGTGGGAGTGGAGCACCTACAACTTCGAGCAGGCCGACGTTGACCTTCAGAAGAACCTCTTCGAGGAGTACGAGAGGCAGGTCGCGGCCTTGCTGGGCCTCAGCGACAAGAAGGGGAAGGGCGGCGCCCTCCAATTCGACCGCGAGCCCCTCGAAAGGCTCGCGCTTCCCGCATATGACGCGGTCATCAAGTGCAGCCACTACTTCAACGTCCTCGACGCGCGGGGCGCGATCAGCGTAACCGAGCGGCAGCGCTACATCGGCCGGGTGAGGCTCATCGCTCGGGCGGTCGCAGAGTCGTGGTATGCCCAACGCGAAGCCCTCGGCTTCCCGCTGCTCGACACCACGGCGGCGGCTCAATAGGGCGTTTTGGGGCTTGCCCCGTTGCGCCCGTGGATCCGGTCTGGTAGCAACGCCTCTCCATGTCATCCGAGTTTTTGCTGGAGATTGGGACCGAGGAGCTGCCGGCGTCGTTCGTGAGGCACGGGCTACGCTCGATGAAGGCAAGCGCCCTCGAGCTGGTGGCCCAGGCCCGGCTCGGTACCGGGTCTCTCGAGGTGCACACGATGGGAACGCCCCGCCGGCTCGCCCTGCGCCTCCGTGGGCTCGCGCCGAGTCAGCCCGATCGCGATGAGACCATCATGGGCCCGCCGTGGAGCGCGGCGTTCGAAGCGGACGGCTCGCCCAAGAAGGCGGCCACCGGGTTCGCTAAAAAGCACGGCGTCGCCGTCCAAGACCTCCGCAAGCAGACGACCGACAAGGGTGACTACGTTAGCGTGCAGGTGCACGAGGCCGGAAAGGCAACCCACGCAGTGCTGACGGAGATCCTCCCGCAGATCTGCCAGCGCATCACGTTCCCCAAGTCCATGCGGTGGGGGCCGGGCGAAATCGCATTCGGCCGGCCGATCCACTGGGTCGTCTCTTTGCTCGGCAGCGACGTCGTTGGCTTTGAGTTCGCCGGCGTGCAGGCAGGTCGCGCGACCCGGGGCCATCGGTTCCTCGCGCCGGAGGCGTTCGAGCTCGACGAGGCGAGCAACTACGAAAACGCGCTTCAGCGGGCGCACGTCCTCGTCGACCTGAAGCGCCGCAAGGATCGCATGATGGAGGGCTTGCTGGCCGCAGCGAAGTCACTCGGAGGCGTGCTCGAGCCCGACTCGTTCCTGGCAGACGAATGCGTATCGCTCGTTGAAGAGCCGTTCACGGTGCCCGGAAGCTTCGACCCATCCTTTCTCGAGCTCCCGGACACCGTCGTCGTGTCGGTGATGCGTGATCA
>CALJYC010000053.1 GCA_937984275.1 uncultured bacterium
ACCGCGCTCGTGCGCTTCAAGAGGTCGGCTGCGTCGATCGGTCCGGAGCCGAGCGACTCGATCTGCTGAAGGTCGCCACCCGCGACGAACACGCCCTGCTTGCCGGACGTCAAGATGATGCCCTTCACGGCGTCATCCGCCACCGCCTTTTCGACGCCGGCGCTGAGCTCGGCGAGCGCGTCCCCGCTGAGCACATTCATCGGACGGTCCTTGTCGTCCCACGTGAGGATCGCAACGCCGTCTTCTACTCGATAATCGATAATCGCCATTGTCCTAAACCCGCTCGATGATGGTTGAAGTGCCCATGCCGGCGCCGACGCACAACGTGATCAGCGCGGTGTTGAGGTCCCGCCGCTCGAGCTCGTCGAGCATGGTCCCAAGGAGCATCGCGCCGGTGGCGCCAAGCGGATGCCCAAACGCGATGGCCCCGCCATTGACGTTGGTGACGGAGTGGTCGATGCCCATCTCCTCCATGAAGAGCAGGCAAACCGCCGAGAATGCCTCGTTGATCTCCCAGAGATCGATGTCGGAGGTCTGCATCCCGGCCTTCGCTAGGGCCTTTCGGGAGGCGGGCATCGGGCCGGTGAGCATGATGCACGGTTCGCTCCCGACGGTGGCGGACTTCACGATTCGAGCCCGTGGCTTGAGCCCAAGGCGCTCGCCGGCTTCCTTGTTGCCGACCAGCACGGCGGCAGCTCCGTCGACGATGCCCGACGAGTTGCCCGCGTGGTGCACATGATTGATCTGCTCGACCTCGGGATGCTTCTGAATCGCTACGGCGTCGAAGCCGAAGTTGCGGCCCATCATCTCGAAGCTCGGCTTGAGCTGCCCGAGGTCTTCGAGCGTCGTGCCCGCGCGCATGTGCTCATCGCGGTCGAGCATCAGCACGCCAACGCTGTCCCTGACGGCAACAATCGACTTGTCGAAGTGGCCGCCTTCCCACGCGGCCGCAGCGCGTCGCTGGCTCTCGACGGCAAATGAATCGACGTCCTGCCGGCTGTACCCCTGCTTCGGCGCGATCAAATCGGCGCCGATGCCTTGAGGACCGAACGAGGTGTCCCACGCGAGCTCGGGGTCGGTCGACCACGCGCCTCCCGCAGCGCCCATCGAGATGCGGCTCATGCTCTCCATCCCGCCGCCGACGATCAGGTCGACGTCGCCTGCTTTCACCTTCGCCGCTGCGATGTTCACCGCCTCGAGGCCCGAAGAGCAAAAGCGGTTGAGTTGCACGCCGGGAACGCTCTCGTCGTATCCCGACATCATCGCCGCCATGCGGCCGACGTTGGCGCCTTGCTCCCCGACGGGCTCGACGCAGCCCAAGATCACGTCTTCGATCTCCTTGCTGTCGAAGTCGCCTCGTTCGGGCAGCGCCTGCAGCACGGTCTTGGCCATGCGAAGCGGCGGTGCATCGGCGAGCGCGCCGTCTTTCTTTCGTCCTTTGCCGCGCGGGGTGCGCACCGCATCGTAGATGAAGCAATCCGTCATCGAGTTTCCTTTCGGGTGTTCCGAGCGCGAGGCTTCGGACGCATCAGGCCCGGCCCGGGGGCCGAAACTGAAACATGTTCTAGTTTGAGCCGGCCCCGGGCGCAAACAGGCGGGAATTCAGCGGCCGACGGCCCAGAAAAAGTCCGCCGAACGCTCTTCAGGGGCCCGCTTGAGCTCAGCCTTGAGCTCCTTGTCGGTCACGGGCAGCACCACGGCGTACGGGGCGGCGCCCCGCTTGGCCCCCCGGTCGGGGACCCCGAGGCCGCGCTTCACATGCACTCGGCCGGCAAACACGATCATCTTGGCGGGACCGTCCTGCCGACCGAGGGTTTCGGCGACGCGCGAGCCCATCGTCTCGTCCCAGACGACCTGCGCCTCGTAGTACTGATCCACCGCGTCTCCGACAGCGTGCTCGCCCTCGTCGAACTCAGCATCGAACAGTGCGCGGTGCCGCTCGTTGGCGAGGTCGAGCTCGGGCAACGCCGAGGTCTGCTCCGGGGACAGCGAGTCGACGCCGTCCTTGGCAACCGCGTAGGCCACCTCCCGCGGTGCGTTGAGTGCGACGACCTCGATCCCGCGGTTGCGCGCGTATTCGAGAATCGGCCGGTACATGCTGAAGTCGAAGCCCCAGCGTTTGTCGTACTCGGTTTCTCGACGCAGCACGGTCTCGTCAATGAGCCCCGCGCTCCATTTCGTCAGTGGCTCCTGGAACGGGGTCTGGAACATTTCCATGCCAATCGCGAGGGACTTCTCCTCCCGATGTAGCTGCCGAAGAATCGCGTATTGGACCCCGTGATCGCCAGGTTGGTCGTGGCGCTCGCCCACGTAAACGACCCTCTTCGTGCGAAGCACCGCGAAGAACGCTTCCGCCTCGATCGACTTGCCCGTCGCGGCGTCAACCAAGGTTCGCGGTGCCGTTTGGCTGCGGACGATGGATTCGGCGGTCTGGGACTCGGGTTTGGCTGCCCCGGCGCAACCAACGCATACCATCAAGAGAAGCGGAGCGAGCCTCATGGCTCACGAGGCAGAAACAGAGCCTGCCGGTAGTACTTGAGCTCCTCGATCGACTCCAGCAGATCGTCCATTGCGCGATGGCTGCCCTTCTTCGTTGGTCGGCCAGAGTACTCCTTCGGGTACCAACGCTGCGCGAGCTCCTTGATCGTCGAAACGTCGACGTTGCGGTAGTGGAGCCATTCTTCCATCTCGGGAAGGTATCGAGCGACGAAACGTCGATCCTGGTGAATCGAATTGCCGGCGAGTGGCGCCTTCTTCTTTGTGGTGTGCTCTTCGAGAAAGGCGAGAAGCGCCGCGGACGCTTGGGCCTCATCGATGGTCGACTCACGCACGCGCTGGGTGAGACCCGACTGTCCGTGATGCGTCGTATTCCACTGGTCCATCGCTTCGAGCACCGCATCAGACTGGTGCAGAATCAAGTTGGGGCCTTCGGCGATGACCTCGAGTTCGCCATCGGTGACCAGAACGGCAACCTCTAAGATGCGTTCGGTCTCGGGTTCGAGCCCCGACATTTCCATATCCATCCAAACGATAGCCGACATCTTCTGCGTTTCGTTCTTAGCATGAGCTTGACCGCATCGCTTTTCCGAAGGCGGTTCGGCATTGAACTCGCCCGGAACTGGCGTATAGACTGGCGTCCGAACGACGACTGCCCTAGGAACCGCCGGTGCAAACAAGCGAGCGCAAGCTAAGCCAGCTCCGCCAACTCGAAGCGGAGAGTATCCAGATCATTCGCGAGGCTGCGGCCGAGTTCGACAATCCCGTCATGATGTACTCGGTCGGGAAGGACTCCTCGGTCATGCTTCGCTTGGCCGAGAAGGCGTTCGCGCCCGGCCCCCTGCCCTTCCCGCTGCTGCACGTCGATACGACCTGGAAGTTCCAGGACATGTATCGCTACCGCGATATCATCGAAGCCAACCTCAAGGGCGAGCTGATCAAGCACGTCAACGAAGATGGCGTTGCGATGGGGATCAACCCCTTCGACTTCGGCAGCAAGAAGTACACCGACGTCATGAAGACGGAAGGCCTCAAGCAGGCGCTCACCAAGCACGAGTTCGACTGCGCATTTGGCGGCGCGCGCCGGGATGAAGAGAAGTCGCGCGCCAAGGAGCGGATCTTTTCGTTCCGCGACAGCCACCACCAGTGGGACCCGAAGAATCAGCGCCCCGAGCTCTGGAACGTGTATAACGCGAAAATCAAGAAGGGGGAGAACGTCCGCGTCTTCCCGTTGAGCAACTGGACGGAGCTCGACGTCTGGCTTTACGTGTGGCTCGAAGACATCCCTGTGGTGCCGCTCTACTTCGCGAAGGAGCGGCCGGTGGTCGAACGCTCCGGCACGTGGATCCTCGTCGATGACGATCGCATGCGACTCGAAGAAGGCGAAGAGCCCCAGATGAAGAAGGTCCGCTTCCGGACGCTCGGCTGCTACCCCCTGAGCGGCGCCGTCGAATCCGACGCGGACACCGTCCCCAAGGTCATCCAGGAAATGCTCCTGAACCGGTTCTCCGAACGGCAGGGGCGCCTCATCGACTTCGACGAAGAAGGGTCGATGGAAGTCAAAAAGCGCGAGGGCTACTTCTAGGCCCACCGCGGGGCTTTTCTAGGGAACGCCATGACAGACGACAAAGATCTGATTCGCGATGATATCGAGGCTTATCTCGCGAAGTACCGAAAGAAAGAGCTGCTCCGATTCGTGTCGGTCGGCTCCGTCGACGACGGCAAATCCACGCTGATCGGGCGCATCCTCTACGACACCGGCATGGTATTCGAGGACCAAATGGCCGCCGTTCGTGCGGCTTCGCAAAGCGAAGAGCCCGACCTGGCGCTCCTGACCGACGGCCTCAAGGCCGAGCGCGAACAGGGCATCACGATCGACGTCGCGTATCGCTACTTCGCGACCGACGAGCGGAAGTTCATCATCGCCGACACCCCGGGCCACATTCAGTACACGCGCAACATGGTCACGGGCGCGTCGACCGCCGACGTGGCGTTGATCTTGATCGACGCGCGGCACGGAGTGCTTCAGCAGTCACGGCGTCACGCATACATCGCGTCGCTCCTTGGCATTCCGCATCTCGCCGTGTGCGTGAACAAGATGGACCTCAAGGACTATTCGCAAGAGGTCTACGATGCGATCAGCGCCGACTTCATGGAGTTCGGCAAGACGCTGCGCTTCAAAGACATCCAGTTCTTCCCGGTCAGTGCGCTCGTCGGCGACAATGTCGTGAGCGACAGCGAGAACACACCCTGGTACGACGGGCCCAGCGTGCTCGGCTATCTCGAGACGGTCCCCGTCTTCGCGGATCGTAATTTCGACGATTTCCGCTACCCGGTGCAGTACGTCATCCGGCCCGACCTCGACTATCGCGGATTCGCAGCGGAGGTCTCCTCGGGAGTGATCGCCAAGGGCGATGACATCGTAGCCCTGCCCTCCGGCAAGGAATCCAAAGTCAAAGCGATCGACACCTACGATGGTGAGCTCGAAGAGGCCTTCGCAGGCCAGTCGGTGACGATTCGGCTCGAAGACGAGATCGACATCAGCCGCGGCGACATGATCGTCAAGCCCGGCAACCTTCCGCGAGTCACGCGGCGCTTCGATGCCCACATCGTCTGGATGCACGAAAGGCCGCTGGACACCGAAAAGGCCTACCTGGTCAAGCACACTACCCAAACGGTCCGTGCCCAGATCGACAAAATCCACTTGGAAGTCGACATGGACACGCTCGAAGAGAAGCCGAGCGACGGCGTCGAGCTCAACGACATCGCCAAGGTGCGGCTCAGCTGCCACCGGGCGCTCTATGTCGACGACTACGAGAAGAATCGCGAGACCGGTTCCTTCATCGTCATCGATACGCTGACCAACAACACGGTCGCGGCAGGCATGATCGCGCTCGAGGGCAGCGATCAGAACATCGCCGAGGTGATGAAGGAACTGCACGCCGAGTCGGCGATGGAGCCCAAGACTTTCGTCAGCCCGAACGAGCGCATGGAGCGCTTTGGACAACGGGGCGCTACGATTTGGCTCACCGGCCTTGCAGGCTCCGGCCGCTGGACCCTCGCTTACGCCCTCGAGCGGAAGCTTTTCGACGAGGGCCGCACCGCCACCGTGGTGAGCCCCGTCGGTGAAGACCTGCGCTCGATGATCTCGGCCGCCAAGGCAGTCACCGATGCGGGGCTGATCAACATCTGTGCCTTCCCGAGCCCCGCCCGAAAAGACCGCGACGAGCTCACCGCTCGAATCGGCGAGGACCGCGTCATCCAGGTCTACGTCAATACAGACGAAGCCCTGTGCCGCGAGCGCCGCCCCGATGTCGACACCTCGAACTTCGAGCCGCCGGAAGACCCGGACATCACCGTCGCCCTCGACCAGATGCGCATCGACAAAGCCGTAGAGCTCATCATGCAAGCCCTGAGAGAACGCGGGCAGTTTGACGCCTAGGCGACCGCGAGCCCCAAACCGCGAGCCGCGACTCACCAACCCAGACGCTGGCACTGGCCCCGTAGAACCGACGCAAAGCGCCGGTCACGGGGCTAACGCACCCCGTAGTCGAGGCGAAGACTCGGCTTTACGGGGTGGCACTGACACTGGCGTTGACGCTGGCACTGGCGCTGGCACTGGCACTGGCACCCCGAAGAGCCGACGCGTTGCGTCGTCCACGGGGCTTGCGCTGGCGCCGAAGGCCCGTGGGCGATGCGGAGCATCGGTTTTACGGGCTGGCACGGTGGCCCCGTGATCCTGGAGCTTCTCAGCGTAGTAGCCCCCGTTTTCATCGTTGCGCTCGTCGGGCTCGCCTGGGCGCGGTCGGGCGCGCACTTCGACGAAGTTTCGATTTCGCGCCTCGTGTTGAACGTAGGCGTGCCCTGCCTCCTCTTTCGAAGCCTCACGAGCCTCGATGTCTCTCCGTTCGAGCTCGCCCAGATGGCCGGTCTGACCGTCGGCGTGATGAGCCTGTTCGCTGTTGGCGGCCTCGCGGTGCTGAAGGCGATGAAGCTGCCGGCGCACACCTTCCTCGGCCCTTTGGTGTTTAGCAACTCCGGCAACATCGGCGTCCCGATCTGCCTCTTCGCTTTCGGCGAGCCGGGCCTTGCGCTCGGAATGACCTACTTCGCCGTCTCGGCGACCTTTCATGTCTCCTTGGGAGGACCGCTGTTTTCGGGGATCTACTCGCTGCGTCCCTTCCTTCGCTCGCCGCTGACCTGGGCGGTCGTCATCACGGTCCCTGTGGTCGCCTCCGGCGTGACGGTCCCGACCTGGATCGCTCGAACGACGGCGCTCCTCGGCGACATCGCAATTCCACTCATGCTGCTCACCTTGGGCGTATCGCTCTCGAAGATGCACCCGGACTCACTAGGCCGGTCGGTCGCACTTGCGCTCGTCCGCCTTACCCTCGGCGTCTCGGCCGGCCTCCTCGTCGCCACCCTACTCGGCGTCGAGGGCCTCACCCGCAAAGTCCTCATCCTCCAGGCATCGATGCCGGTCGGCGTCCTCAACTACCTCTTCGCCCACCGTTACGGAAGAAGCCCCGAGCAGGTCGCGAGCCTGGTACTGGTCAGCACGCTGCTCTCTATCGTATCGATTCCAGCGCTCCTCGCCTGGCTGTAACCGCGCGCGGCGAAACACGACACGACAACTAGCTCACCGGAGAACGGCGCGCGACGGGCGTGCTCGCAATTGGGAGCCCCGTCGCCACGACTCCATACGTCGACACACGGCTAGGCGCCGACCCAATCGCTGTGCTGCCCATCGCGAGCCGTTCTCCTATGTAGAAGTCGACGTACGGAGGGGTACAGTGGGACGCGGTGGGTTGGCCATTGTCGTATGGAGGGGCACGGGGGAACGCGATGCGCGGATCCAGCGGCGTAGCGA
>CALJYC010000054.1 GCA_937984275.1 uncultured bacterium
GCCACCATGCTCGGGAAGGTGATGAACCTCGAACCCGATGAGGCCGATGTCACGGGTGCGACGCCGTCGTGGACTCCAGAGGAGCTGCCTTCGCGTCCGAAGCTCGTCGTCGATGCGCTCCGAGATCAGCGGCACCAGTTGGGCATGTTGGGGCCGCTGGTGAAAAGAACCGTGCGCGGTAGTATCAACGTGCTCCAGAACATCAAGCACCGCGTGATCGACGTGCCTTATCCGTTTGTGACGCCACGCACGGTGTTCAACCGCACGCTTTCGCCACGGCGATCGTTTGCGTCGACCTCGCTGCCGCTCGCGGACTTCAAAGCGGTCAAGAACGCTGCAAACGTCACGTTGAACGATGTCGTGCTCGCGACCGTTGCAGGCGCGCTCAACAAGTTCTTCGAAGATCGTGGAGAGCACTTGTCCCGGCCGCTGGTTGCGAGCGTTCCGATGGCGGTTGCGACGCCGGACAATGCACCGCGTGAAGCGGGCAATCGTGTTGCCAATCTCTTCACATCCCTGTGCAACGACGTGACCAATCCGTTGCTGCGTCTGCAAATGATTCACGCCATCACCACCCAGTCGAAGGAGGTGCAGGGTCAACTCGGCATTGAGACCCTGCTCGACTGGTCCGAAGCCGCTCCGGCCGGCGTCTACCGGTGGATCCTTGGCGCTTTTTCGCAGTCGAGGATGTCCGATCACATGCCCCCTCCGGCCAATCTCGTAGTCTCCAACGTTCGCGGCCCCGACCACCCGCTCTACGTCGCTGGCGCGCGCCTCCGAACCATCTACTCAGTCGGTCCCGCCGTCGAGGGTATCGGCCTGAACATCACGGGCTGGAGCTACTGCGGCGAGTTGGCCTTCGCCCTCATCGCAGACGCCGACGCAATCCCGGACGCACACATCATCACCGACGCCCTCCGCCCCGCCCTAGACGACCTGATGCTAGCCGCTGGCGTCACCCGCTAAGAAAAGGGGACAGTCCCCTTTTTCGATGGGTTAATTTCGGGTTTCGTTTTGGTCCGAAAAAGGGGACAGTCCCCGGCATGGGTACACCCGCGATCGATACTTGGCACCGGCTGATTGAGGAACAGAACGCAGCAGGCCTGGATGACATCTTGGCCGAGGATGCGGTGTTTCATTCGCCTGTCGTGCACACACCGCAGGAAGGAAAGCAGCTCACGAAGCTCTACCTGAGCGCGGCCATCATGGTGCTTGGCGGTAGCAACTTCACGTACGTTCGGGAGGTCATCGGTGATTCCGACGCGGTGCTCGAGTTCACGGCCGAGGTCAATGGCGTTCACATCAATGGCGTCGACATGGTTCACTGGAATGCCGACGGCAAGATCGACGACTTCAAGGTGATGATTCGGCCGCTCAAGGCCGTCAATTTGCTCCACGGGTTGATGCGGCAGATGCTCGGGCAGATGGGTCCCGCCGCGGCAGCCACTAGCTGAGCGTCGAAAGTTTGTCTCGGTGCTTGGCCTGAATCGCGTTGTACTCGTCCTGCGTGAGGCTGAGGGCTTTTGCGATGCGGCGTAGCTGGGTTTGCTCGTCGTGTTTGAGCACGTGGTCGGCGACTGCCATTTCAACCAGCACTTCGAGCACCTCGAGGCGCAGCTCTCGCTCGGCGAGGTCTCGCAGATCGCGCGTCCAATCGTGGTCGCCGAGAAGCGCTACGTGGCTGATCTGGTCCGCCAACAGTCCGCAGATCGCATCGACGCCTGCCTGGCTCAGGCCGTGCACCCGGCTGAGCTCCTTTTGAATAGCAGCCTCTTCCTGGACCGAATAGTGCCCATCGGCGTACGCGACCTTGGCAAGCAACCCGGCCACGGCGGTCACTATGCGCCGAGTCGCGTCGTCCGCATCCGCAAGATACTGCTCGACGATCTCTGCGAGACGTTCGCGCGCCTGCGGGGTCATCTCCTTGTGTTTGTCCTTGCCACGGAAGATCATGGCGGTTTCAATATACCCGCGGCTGCCGATGCACAAGGCTACTAGAGCCCAGCTTTGACGCTGCCCCACACGATCGCGCAAAGCACGGCCCCGGCCACGCCCAGCCATAGACCGTCCCGCACGAAGAGCGGCAACAGCAACAGCAGCAGCCCGGACCCCAGCTGGACCGGTCGGTGCTGCTTCTTGCCGTACATGAACATCACGAATCCGACGCTGCTGACGACGAGGGAAACGACCAAGTAGGCTGGGTCCAGGTCCAGCATCCTTAGCGCGGCTTGTAAGCGACTGCGGCGGACGAAGGGCCTGCGAGCGGGATGATCTCGAATCGATTGAAGCCCACCTCGCTGCACCATTCCTTGAAATCCGCTCCCGTGTAATCGAACGCATCTCCAAACTCGACCAGCATGTTGAGCGACATCAACAGGCCGAATGCGTTTTCGCGGCGCGCGTCGTCGATGAGCGCTTCCACGACGATGAACGCGCCCCCAGGCGGCAAGGCGTCGTAGGCCAGCTGGATGAGATGCTTCTTCTTCTCGAGATTCCAATCGTGCAGGATCATCCCCATCGTGATGACGTCGGCCCTGGGCAGCGGGTCGGCAAAGAAGTCGAGGGGAGCGGTCGTCACGCGGTCGGACAGACCCACCTGCTCGATGCACCGCTTGGCAATTGGTTCAACTGGGGGAAGGTCCGCAGAGATGCACCGCATGTGTGGGTTCTCTGCAGCCACCATGCACGCCAGCTGCCCCGTGGCGCCCCCGGCGTCACAAAGCGTCTTGTACCTCGAGAAATCGAACTTTTCCGCTAGGGCTTTGAAGTTGCCCGCAGAGACGCCTGCCATCGCGTTCATGAACTGCTCGAGCCGCTCGGGCGCGGCATACAGCTTGGCGAACAACGGTTCACCCGAATCCTTGATCTCGTTCTGCGGCTGCCCAGTCTGAAGCGCTTCGGTGAGGCTTCCCCAGAAGTGGTAGAGGCGGGTGCTCGCCATCTCTAGAATGCCACCGATGTACTGTGGGCTCTTCTTGTCCAGAAAGGCCGCGGACTCGGTCGTGTTCCCGTAGAGCGCATCGGGTCCGTCGCCTTCCCGGTCGAGAACACCCAACGCGACGAGGGCGTCGGGGAAGTCGGGAATCGCACGCGGGTGAAGCCGGAGGCGCTGCGCAATGGCGTCGCCCGTTAGCTTCCCGGCCCTCAGATGGGTGAACAGCTCGAGCTCGACGGCCGTGAGGAGCGTTCGAGAGCCGAAGAAGCCCATTCCGACTTCCATGATGTGCGAGGGATCCAAGGCCGGTTTGGTCATCGAATAGCTCCTTCTGAAGCCATCTTCCTACAACTGGAAGCCGCGCGAACGCAACCTAGAATAGTTACGCGTCTTCGCTGGCGAAGAAGAACGTGCAGTTGGGCAGGTCCATCAGCGCTTCTTGCGCCCGGCGCAGATCGTCGAGGATCTCGTCGCCCGCCCCCGAATCCAAAAACGCGACTACTTCGTTGGCACGCTCCCACCAGATCTCGACCATTCCATCGTAAGGCGCCTTTGTCCCCCGTGATTGCATGATCTCCAGGTTCTGTTCTACCTCCAACGCCATGCTCAAGACCGTTCGCGTCGCTTCCGATACGTCCGCAACCGCCTTCACCTTCTCGCCGTACGCAGCCCACTGCTCGCGAAACTCCTGTTTCGATAGACCGCGTTTGCGACGAATGCACTGAACGAATTTGATCATCTCGACTCCTTGGCCCCCTCGGGAGACCCCACCATTGTCACAAATCCAGATCGCAGGTGCCAATATTAAACACGAACCGCGACTCGCTGGGGGCGAGTCGCGATCGATGTTAGGGCGGGCTCAAACCCTGGGGGCTACGCCGGTTGCGACTGCTTCCTGTCGAAGAGCAGGCCGTAGACTATCGAGGGGATGCAGATATGGGTGGTGGCAACGAGTGTCGCCATTGCGGCCATCACGCCGCCCAACATGTAGCCCACCGTCATCGCGCCGGTGAAGAATGCGGCGCCGGTTGCGATCAGCCAGACCCCGCCCACACCGCAAGAGAACTTCCCTTGCACCGTGCCTGGCGGGAGCCGGCACGTCCCGGTCAGGCGGCGCACGCCATAGTTGTAGACGTAGTTGAATGGATGGCTCGGTAGAAACACCGTCGAGATCGCGATGGCCGCCAACGACCAGATGATCCAGGGCGAGGCGAGCACCACGCCGACGGTCAGGATGCTCGCGCAGAAGACGTACGGCCATCGCATCCAGGGACCGATCTCGGCCAAGGCGTCGTCGTCCAGGTTGAAGCCCTGGATTTGCAGATACTTTCGTGTGTGATTCTTTTCCATGATGTTCTCTCTTTCTCTTGTCGTTGGGGTGGCCGTTGTTGCTCCGATTGTTTTGCAACCGCCGTGCCACACCTCGCCGCCGTCGTTCGGGGCGGCTTTTTGGGGAGAAACTCCCGCATTTTGGTGGGAGAAGAGCCGCCTCATATCCTTTCGGACATGTCCCTTTGGACATGAGAAGCCTCGGCTTATGTCCGATTCTGTACTATCGGTCGGTCATGACAGCCGCCCGCGTTCTCGTCGTCGATGACGATCCTGCGATTCGAAAGATCATCGCGGATCGCATGCGTGCCCAGGGGCATGAAGTAGAAGTCGCCGTCGATGGCGAAGCGGCGCTCGAAGCCGTGGCCGAGTTCGACCCAGAGCTCGTGCTGCTGGATATGAAGATGCCCAAGATGGACGGGTTCGAGGTCCTCGAGGCCTTGCGACGTAGCGAGTCACCGCCTCAGGTGGTGATGATTACGGCGCACGGCAACATCGAGCGCGCCGTCCGGGCCATTCAAATGGGTGCCGCCGATTTCATCGCGAAGCCGTTCGAGGCGGCCCAGCTCGACCACGTCGTTTCGCGCGTGCTCGAAGCGGCCGGCCTTCGCCAACGCCTGCAACACCTCCAGACACAGCTTTCCGATCGTCACACGCTCGTGCGGGGAGCCTCAAAGGCCATGAAAGAGGCGCTCGGGCTCGCGGGGCGCGCGGCCGCGAGCAATGCCACAGTTCTGCTCCTCGGCGAAAGCGGGAGCGGTAAAGAGGTGATGGCCCGGCACGTCCATCAGCAAAGCCCGCGCGCAAACGAGCCTTTCATCGCCCTGAACTGCGCGACGCTGGCCGGGGACCTCTTAGAGAGTGAGTTGTTTGGTCACGAGAAAGGCGCGTTTACCGGCGCTCACAAGTCGAAACCCGGCAGCATCGAGCTGGCCGAGGGCGGCACGCTATTCCTCGATGAGGTCGGCGAGCTGGGTGTCGGTGTGCAGGCCAAGCTGCTTCGCGTTCTGCAGGAGCGCCAGTTTCAGCGCGTTGGTGGCACAAAGACGCTCGACGCAAACATTCGAATCGTGGCAGCGACCAACCGCGACCTACGCAAGGCCACCGCAGACGGATCGTTTCGTGAAGACCTCTATTATCGCCTCAACGTGGTTTCGATTCGGCTGCCTCCGCTTCGAGACAGGCCTGAGGACTTGCAGCCGCTCGTCGAGCACGCACTTGCTCGATACACCGCCGACCTCGGCCGCGCTCCGCTGACGATCTCGGAAGAGGCGTGGCGCTTGCTGCGAGCCTACCCCTGGCCTGGGAACGTTCGCGAGCTCAACAACGTGATCGAGCGTGCCGCGGTTCTTGCGCCCGACGATCAGATCGAAGTCGACGATTTACCCGAAGAGCTTCGTGAGCTCGAGGCGCCACCCGATCGCGACACGAGCGCGGTGCGCCCGATTCCCTCGGACCCTTCGGAGATCCGTCCCTACCGCGACGCGGTTCTCGAAGCCAAACGCACCATCATTCGTCGCGCGCTCGAAGAAACCGGCGGCCACCAAACCAAGGCTGCCGACCTTCTCGGGGTGCGGCAGCCTTACCTCGCCCGACTGATCAAGAATCTTGGAGTGCCAAAGCCGTAAGCTCACGGCAGTCGCTCGGCAGCGTGACGACGAACGTGCTGCCTTTGCCTTTTTCGCTGGTGACCTCGACATCGCCTCCGTGCAGGCGCACCAGCTCGCGTGAGATCGAAAGGCCGAGGCCCGAGCCGCCCCGTGGGTGACTCGAACGGTAGTATCGATCGAAGATGTGCTCGAGCTCGTCGGGCGCGAGGCCGATGCCTGTGTCGGCGACGGTGATCTCCACCGTTTGGTCGATCGGCCTCACGGACACGGACACCTTGCCTCCCGACTCGGTGAACTTGAGCGCATTGCCGACGAGGTTTTCGAGCACGAGCAAGAGCTTGTCGGGGTCGACCAAGGCCCCCGCCGGCTCTGCCTCGACCGTGAGCTCGATCTCTTGCTCGTCGGCGATGGGGCGGAGGCCGCGCACGACACGCCTTGCGAGCTCGTCGATGTCTACCGGCGTCGTCTTGAGCTCCACCGGATCGAGCGAGACCCGAATCGCGTCGACCAACCAGTTCACTATGCCGATGAGGCGCTCTGCTTGGTCGCCCACGATCTCGATATACTCGCGCGCCGATTCGCTCAGAGGTCCGGCCATGTCGTCGAGGAGGTTCTGCGTTGCCCCTTTTATGGAAGTGAGCGGCGTGCGCAGATCGTGTGCCACGTCTTGCACCATCTCCTCGCGACGGTGGGCGGCTTGCTCGAACGCGATCTTCGCTCGTGACAGTGCGATATTGGCGCAGCTGAGCTTGACCCCCCGCTGGGCCGCCAGTTGCTCGAGCTGCAGATTCCGCTCGTCCAGCTCGCGAAGCTCCTTTGCAAGCATTTCGAGCTTGACGGCGAGGTCAGAGTTTGTGTCTTCGGTAGTCATTCGCGTCTGGCGCGATCGAGGTTGCAATTGCAGGGGGCCTATGCGCAGATTACGACCTTGTGGGGCCGCTGCAAAGCAAGCGGTTTCTCGGGTACATCAATGAACATCGATCTTCAAGAGCTTCGCGGCTACATCGCCGACATGTACACGGACGTCGCGCAATTGCCGCGTGGCAACTTCCACTTCCCCACGGGGCGTCCAATCCTGGAACTACTCGGCTACTCGCCGGAGCTCCTCGACAAAATCCCTTCGGGAGCGCTCGAGTCCTTTGCCGGCGTCGGGTATCACTTCGACCTCGAGCCATTGCGCGAGGGCGAGCAAGTGCTGGACCTGGGGTCCGGTGCAGGCACGGACGCGTTTTTCGCGGCGCTCCAGGTTGGTGCGAAGGGTCACGTCACCGGGCTCGACATGACCGACGCGATGCTCGAGAAGGCGCACCGGAACCTCGAGATGAGCTCGCTTTCCAACGTGAGCTTCAAGAAGGGCTACGCCGAGTCGCTGCCGCTCGACGATCAAAGCTTCGATGTGGTGATCAGCAACGGCGTCATCAATCTCTCGCCCGTCAAGACGACCGTGTTCTCGGAGATTCATCGAGTGCTGGTCCCCGGTGGAAGGCTCATGTTTTCCGACATCGTGACCGGCGTAGAGCTCCCCGATTCGGTTCGGGACAACTGTGCGCTCTGGGCGGAGTGCATCGGAGGCGCCCAGGAGTCGCAGCGCTACCTCCGCTTGATCGAGAAGGCAGGCTTCAAAGTCGAGAAGACCAGTCCGAATGAGGCCTACTCGTTCAGCCAAGATTCGACGCAGAACGCGGCCGAGAAGTTCCGGGTCCACAGCATCAGCATTCTAGCTCGCCGGCTCTAGGCTTTGTTCTCCCGTGGGGAGGTTTCCGTCTCTCGAGTGGAGGCCTGTTTTGGCTTTGGCTCTCGTGAGGAGGGCGTCTCCGGTGTGGATGACGGCAAGCAATGCCAGGAGCGGGCCTGCGACGATGGCGCCTTCGACTCCTTTGGCCATCACTGTCGGGACCAGGGTGCTCACAAAGAGTGCCCACAAGAGGCCGGCGCCCATGATTTCGAGCATCGCGTACTTGCGGTACCCCAGGTAGAAGTCGCCGAGGCCCGGAAAGAGCAGGGAGCGGAGCGCGGCTTTCTTGGGGCTCTTGAACTCTTCGCCGCACTTTGCGCACGACAGCGGCGCATCATCGGTGGCGGTGAAACAGCGCGGGCACAGGTTTTGCCAACCGCCTTTCTTGGTCGCCGTCGATTCGAGCAGGCCCTTTAGCTGCCGTGCCTCCGACCTCTTCACGCCGTGGAACATCAGTTGCTCGCGCCCCGAGCGAATGAAAATGTAACTGTTGCGCCCCGAGGTGGAGCGGATGCGCTCGAGCGGGAGTTGATTGGCGAACATGCGCGGTTGCTGCCTAGAGTCGGTGTGGATCAAAAGCACTCGCCGGTCGGTAAGCACCAGCGTCGTGCGATTCGCAAACGGGTTCATCGACCCCGCGGTCAGTAGCCACCACGTCAGCTGCCGCACGCCATTCGTCGTGAAGCGAACCACCTCCATCGGGTTGAGCGCCCGTTGCAGCACCGGCTCGGCCTTGCGGAGCATTTCGGCGCGCTTGCGATCGCGTCGATTGATGCGGCCGGGGCGGACGTCCGGGAACATCTCCTCGAACCGAACCGCGATCGATGCGGGCAAAAGCGCTTTCAGCTCCTCTTCTGGCTGACCCCCGGTTGGCATGAGCGCTGGGCAGCCTAGCACGTCGCCACCGCCCTCATTGAGCGCTGCTCAAGCCGTCAGGACGGTGCTAGTATGCGCAGCGTCTGGTTTTTGGGGGGCGATTTTGGAGATTGTAGTTCCGCTTTTGGTGGTTGTGACGCTTCTGCTCGCCACCAATCTGGTCGTCACGATGGTCCTTCTCAAAAGGAGGGGCGGCGATTCGGACGCTCATGCCGAGGCCGAGGCGGCGGCTCGTGCCGAAACGGCCAACGTGCTTCGAGCGGAGCTTCGAGCCTCGCGAGAGGAGGCATCTGGCGCGGCGAGTGAGCTGCGTCAGGAGGTCTCTCGCACCCATCAGGCCAGCACCGAGACCCTGGTCAACACGATTTCCCAGATCGGCGAGTCGCAGACCACGAAGTTCCAAGCCTTCACCGTGCAGCTCAAATCGCTGACCGAGTCGAACCAAGGAGGCCTCAAGCACCTTCAGGAAACGGTCGATGGCCGTCTTCAAGAGCTCCGCAGCAGCAACGAACGCAAGCTCGAGCAGATGCGCGAGGTGGTCGACGAGAAGCTTCAGAGCACACTCGAGAAGCGGCTTGGGGAGTCGTTCAAGCTCGTCGGCGATCGCCTCGAAGCGGTGCAGCAGGGCCTCGGGGAGATGCGAAGCCTTGCGAGCGGGGTGGGCGATCTCAAGAAGGTGCTCACCAACGTGAAGACCCGCGGCACCTGGGGCGAAGTGCAGCTCGGTGCGCTCCTCGAGCAAATCCTCACGCCCGAGCAGTTCGACCGCAATGTGAAGCCGCGACCGGACTCACGCGACATCGTCGAGTTCGCAATCCGGCTCCCGGGCGCGACCGACGAGCCCGACCAGTGCGTATGGCTTCCGATCGATTCGAAATTCCCGCAGGAAGATTACCTGCGCCTCGTCGATGCAAGCGAGAACGGCGACGTCGCTGCGGTGCAACAAGCGCAAAGCGCCCTCATCCGTTCGATTCAGGATTCCGCGAAAGAAGTCAGCAGCAAGTACTTGAACCCACCGCTGACGACCGACTTCGCGATCCTCTTCCTCCCGACCGAGGGTCTCTATGCCGAGGCGCTTCGTCATCCCGGCTTGGTCGAGCGCTTGCAACGTGAGCATCGCATCGTCGTCGCGGGGCCGACCACGCTTGCGGCCGTTCTCAACAGCCTTCGCATCGGCTTCCGCACCCTTGCCATCGAGCAACGCTCGAGCGAAGTGTGGAAGGTCCTCGGCGCCGTCAAACACGAGTTTGGTAAGTTTGGGGGTGTGCTGGACAAGGTGAAGCGGCAGCTCGAAACCGCGGGACGCACGATCGACGAGACCGGCCGTCGCACGCGCGCGATGGAACGAAAGCTCCGATCGGTAGAAGAGCTCCCCGCCGACGCCACCACCGAGATGCTCGACCTGGCCGAGGAAAACCCCGTCGACATCCAAGACGCCAAAGAAGACATAAGCAATAGCGTGGAGCCGGTGCGGCACGACCCCCCCTCCCCAAACGCATCCGAGAATTAAAGGGGTCAGACCCCTTTCTCGAAGGGTTAACCCTTTTGAAAAGGGGTCTGACCCCTTTTTCGTG
>CALJYC010000055.1 GCA_937984275.1 uncultured bacterium
ACCACTGTCCAGATATCCGGGAGTCCCGACGATGAAGCACCCGCTGTCCAGATATCCGGGAGTCGGGGAGGCAAGGTGACGCTGCGCCTCCGAGTCCCCGGCGACCTCCTCCTCCACTACCGCCAACTCGAACGCCTCCACCGCAAAAAGCTCCCCAACACCAGCTTCATCCAGTTCCTCTGCGCAACCTTCTGGCAAACCTGGGTCCCCACCTTGGGCGTCTCGGACAAATGGGAAACGATCTATCGCCGAGATCGCTACCGCTGCACCAGCCCCGTCTGCCACCAGCGCAACGTCACCCTTCACCACGTGAAGTACCGCGCCAGCGGCGGCACCGACGACCCCAACAACCTCACCTGCCCCTGCGCCTTCTGCCACCTCCAAGGCGAACACGGCGGCCGCCTCAAAATCCTCCCCCCCGGCTCCGATCCAACCTGGCTCCTAGGCCGCCGCCCCATCATCAAAGTCCACCACCGCGAGCGAACCCTCCTCGCATAGCCCGCCGATTGTCCGAACGTCGAGCACGTGCGCAGCTACCTCGTCACAGGTCGAACTGAAGCCGCACGATGATCGCGCTGTTGTTCGAGAAGAGCGTGAGGAGTCCTTCACCGTTCGGCGCCGCGCGCATGTACCTGCCGGTCACCGTCATCCGCAGGTCGTCGTGAATGAATCGCAGTTGCTGGCCGACCGTGGCCTCGACGAGCAGCTCAGCGTGCTTCACGTCGACCACCGTTCGCAGCTCGACCGCTGTCCGCGCGAAGTCGAGGGGCTGCCAGAAAAGTCGCAGCGCAATGTCCGAATCGAAGGGACGAAAGACGCTCGCAAGGTCTGACGCACCATTCTCCCCAGCGTACTCTAGGGTGAGCAGGATCTCGTCACGCTCGGTGAACACCGGGTTGATCAATAGGTCGAAGCCCGTCGTATACTGGACGTAGTCGTCCTGGCGCTGTCCGGGCGAGTCCTTGAACTCGAACGGGCGCTTGTATGCGAGCTCGAGCTTGAACGTGAGGCGCGACCATCCCACGGTGTTCGGGACGGCGCGTATCCCGACGCCTGCAACGGTCACCCCGTAGTAGATCGGGACGAAATCGAGACCGGCCGGGCCCGGCAACGGCAGAAAGTACGGAAAGCGCTGAGGGCCGTGCGACACCAGGTACGAGACGTCTGCGTTGAAGGGCCGCGTGTTCAACGTGTGCTCGAAGCGGAGCGCCCCGAACATCTGCTCGGCCCCGCCTGGCTCGAAACTCAGCTCGGGCCGAAAGTCGACGCCCGCCGCCAACGGCCGCCAGCGACTCTGCGCAGTGGGAAGCAGCGCGGGCCGGAAGAGCGGCATGAAGTAACCGGAGAGCGTCGGTTGCCCGATGACTTTTCCACCATCGAAGCTCTGAGTCAGGCGCACACCAAGCTCGCCGAGCCGCGGCGGGTCGAGAAACCTTACGCCGAAGTCTCTGCGGTTCAGCACGTCGAGGGGGTTATTGACCTCGGCCACCCCCCAGTTCTCGATGAATTGACCGACCTTGACGCCGGTTCGGGACCCTTCGTAGGCCAGGTACCCTTCGAGCGGCTCGAGGCGCATCAGCTCGGTATCGAGCCCGTCGATCAGGAATCTCGGCCGAAAGAAGAGCTTCATCCGTTTCGCAAAGCGGAAGTCGAGCTCGAGCTCCGTGTCGATCAGAAGCTGCTCGTCGTTGCTGGGAAGCTGCCGGTCGACGAGGTAGCTCCGCACCTCGGCGGCGATGAAGTAGCGATATTGATGAAGGCGGATGCGCCGGTCGCCGGCACCGCTGCCGCCACCTCCACCATCGAGCGCATGGAGATCATCGAGGTCGTCGAGGCCATCGAGCCCGTCGAGCGAGTCGCTGCCCACCGGCGCTGAGCCGCCCGGCTCGCCGGAAGACACATTGTCCTCTGCGAGCGGAGCGGCCGCAGCCAGCCCGGAGTACAAGAGACTCGCGAGAGCGATGAGCAGTGACCTAGACATCAGCCGTCCTCGAGCGCTCGCCGGGTGAACTGTTCGTCGGTGAGGTTGCTGCGCGAGCTGCCGTCACGCCGCGGATAGAGCGAGAGGTTCACGAAGTACGAAGAAGCTTCGATCACCGTGCGCTTGCCCGTCTGGTGGTTCCGCATGTCGAGCTTGAGCGGACGGTGAAAACGACCGTGGTAGACCTTCCACCTCGATGCAGTGAGCGTCTTCAGGGGCTCACCGGCCTTGTCGTAGAAGTCGATATGGCTTGTCCGGAAGTTGTCGCGGGTGACCGTCAGAACGAGCTTGCTGTAGCCGGTGTCTTGGTACTTCGGACGCGCCTCGAGCTCGTAGACCGCCTCCTTCTTTCCATCGATCGTGACCGTGGTCTCTCGAACGAAGCGCCAATCGTACCGCTCGACGATCAAGCTCGAGAGGTCTTCGTACGTGAACTCGGTGCCCTGGAAGCTGGCCGTCCGGTTGGCGCCCGCGATCCGGCGAACGCGCCGAGTGGCCGGCAGGTAGAGCCAAGTATCGTCCGCGGTTTGCGGATGCTCGTGGATCAGCGCGGCAACGCCGCGGATGTCAGCGGGGCTCATGAAGCGAACCAACGCCTTGTCTCCCGCGTTCCCCTCGAGGGTCATCCCTCGCGTCTCGCGAACGACTTCCTGGCCGCGCGCGTCGATCAGAGTCATACGCGCCTGCAGGTATTGGTCGACCCAGCCGCTGTCGTACGCGTCCGCATGCTTTGCGATCGCGTGTCCTCGGGCTCCGTTGTCGCCTGTCGGGAACGTGGGCTCTGATGGGATTGGAACCCCCGACGTGTTGTCAGCGAGAACCGGCGCGCTGGCGGCGGCGGTGCAGGCAAACGTGAGTAGAGCGAGGGCCGTTTTGGATTGCTTTTTCATTTTCGTTTCTCCTTTGTTTGAGTTGCAGCTCGGCGGTCTCTGCGCGTTCATTCGGCAGCGGCGCCGGCCAAGTCGGGAATGGCTTGCCGTACAGGCTCTCGTTCGCTGTCCAAAAACGAGAGGAAGGCGGGCATCACGAGAAGGTCGGCTACCCAGGCGAGTGCGATCATGATCGCGCCCAGAAGGCCGACGAGCATGTTCGGTCGGAAGTTGCTGAACGCCAGAACGGTGAAGCCCAGGGTGAGGATCACGGTGGTCCAGGTCAGGGCCGCGCCGACTTGCTCGAAGGTCGCATTAAACGACTCGTCGACCGGCAAGCCCTTCTTGCGGTTCTTGGTGTACTTCGTCAGGAAGTGGATCGCGTCGTCGACACAGACCCCGAGCGCGACCGTGACGACGAGCACCGCCGGACCATCGAGCGGAATGCCAAGGAGCCCCATGGCCCCGAGGGGGACCAGCAACGGCAACACGTTCGGGATCAAACTGACCGCCGCGATTCGAACGGAGCGAAACACGAACCCGATCAGGATGGTGATAACGCTCAGCGCCAACCCCAACGACACGATGAGCGTGTTGGAGAAGGTTCGGAACATGTTGGTGAAGAGGTATTGCTTGCCCGAGAACATCACCGAGGTGAGCGCCTCCCCGCGCGCTAGCGCCTCGGGCGATCCTGCAAGCTCCGGAAACTCGGTCGTGAGAATCTCTCGAAGGCGAGCGAAGGCCGCCAGGAGCGTGGTCGAAGGCGCCGTCCGGGTGCGTGCGGCAATGCGGAACCCTCGGCGGTCGGCCGATACAAAGGAGCTCAGGTTCTCGCTCGGCTTGGCTCCGTTCTCGTACTGGATGTAGTACTGCGCAATCAGCGTAGAGGCGTCTTGACCCGGGATCGTCACCGTCTCTTCGAGGACGTCGTCGTAGAGCTCCACCGGAAGGCGCGCGTCTTCGGAGATATCGTTCTCCGCGGGAACTCGGAAATACTCAGCATCATCCTCGTTCTGGACCTGGTGAATCTTTCGAAGCACCGCGAGGGCGCTGTCGAAGTTGGTGAGTACCCAGAGCGGGGAGTCTTCGTGGCTCGCCTCGTCTTCGACCCGACGCTGAAACGCGTCCACCTGCGACAAGAAGCGTTCTGAGGCGGCCACTCGCTCTGGCGCGCCCGTCGCTTCAGCGTCCGACTCCGGCGCGTAGAAAACGATGTCGAGGTCACTCCCTCCGCCAATCCGCGCCTCCGTCCAATGAAGATCACGGATGACCGCGTTGTCGTCCGGGAACATCAGGCGGATGTCGGAGGTGATCTCGAGCTTTCCTAGGCCCACCGCGGTCACGACCGCCACCGCGATGGTGCTGACCACGATCATCGCGCGCCTGGCGGAGATCCAGCCCGTCCACCGACGTGCGAGACTACTCTGAAGCGAGTTCGCACTTGGGGGCGCCGCGCCGAGGCTTGAAGCGGCGACACCCTTCTTCGGCATCGGCAGCAACGACAACAAAGCCGGCACCATCGTGATCGAGAGCATGTACGCGAAGATCGTCCCGACCCCTGCCGTGTACCCGAGCTGCCGTATCGGAAGGAGCTCGCTCGTCACGAGTGAGAAGAAGCCGACGGCGGTGGTCACCGAGGTCAGGAAGACCGGCAGCGTGTTGGTTCGCAGCACCTCGCGAATGAGCGCGTCACGGCTTTCGAATCGGTGGCGAATCAGAAAGTACGCCGTGACCAGGTGCACCGCGTCCGCCACACCGATCGCGGTGATCATCACCGGCGCAATGGCCGTTAGATTGTTGATGAGATCGCCGGCCGCCCAGACCGTGCCCATCATGCCGATGACCGACGCGAACACGACCATCAGCGGCACCACGACGGCCGATACCCGCCGGTAGATAAGGAGCAGCACCGCCCCAATCACGGCGAACATCATCCCAACGAAGGCCATGTCCGATAGCCCGACGCGCAAGAACTCGCGCTCGAACAATGGAAGCCCCGCAAGATGCAGCTCATAGCGTTCTTCGGCCGCGAGCACGGCTTCGATGGCGTCGAGCGCGTCGCGCTGCTTCTCCATCACGCGAATCGTGGGCCCCACTTCGCCCCCGGCGGGGTCATCCGCAAAGGCGGCGGCCAGGCGCTCGGGTGGCGCTCGCGGTCGCAGGATCTGCACCAAGAGCGCGGCGCTGTGCCCGTCTTCGCTGACGACGGCGCCCCGCAGACGAGGCTCACCAATGTAGTCCGAGAACTGCGCGTCTGGCCCAATCAAGGCGCGCACCGAGTCTTCCCCGGCGACCGACGCGGCCCGCTCTGCGCCGAGCACGGCAATCATCCGTTCGAGGCGCTGCTCTTCCGAGTAGCTCGCGGGAGCTTTCTCAAACAGATCTCCGATGAGGAGCCCTTCCTCCTCGGTGCTGGCGCGCCCCCAACGGATCCACGGGTTGGTGGTCAGGCTGCGAACGTTGCGCACGTTCGGGATGGCAGCGATCGCATCGCTCAGCTCCGCGATCGCCGTCAGCGACTTGATGCTGAACACCCCCCATGGCTCGTCCCGCTCTTCGAAGGCGATGCTCACGAGGTCTTCGGCGACGAACTGATCCTCGATCGCGTAGTAGGCGCGAAGCCCGGAATCCTCCGAGTCGAACCAGATGTCCGTTCGTGGATCGAAGATGCGGGGAGGGGGGTCAGCCCCGGGTGCCTCGTCGAGGGCGGTGATGCGATCGGAGAACGCGCCCAAGCGAACCGCTCCCGCGGAGACAGCCGCCACGACGACTGCCAAGGCCGCCGCCGTTAAGGGCCATCGAAAGCGGTAGAGAAAGAACACGGAACGTTCATTCCAGGTTAGGGCATGAAGAGAATCTTTGATGGGGGTGTCTTGGGTCATGGTCTTTCCTTTGTGGAACGTTCATTCCAGGTTACGTCGTAGCGATGTCAGTGTTACGGCGCATGGGCTATTAGCTCTCAGTGAAGGCGCCCGAGCCGATGACCCGCAAGAAGGGCGGGGCAATCTGCTCGAACAGATCGGGAGTGTTTTGGCCGAGAAGCAGCGCTCCTTGGCTCACGGTGATCGAGAAAAGCGCCAGGGCGTGCACATCCGTCCCTTTCGGGAGCTCTTTGGCGCGCACGGCGGCTTCGAACGTCGAGACGAGAATGCGTTCGCCACGCCGGACGAAGGTATCCAGCACGCGAGCGATGTCCGGGTCTTGCATGCCGCCCTCCGCCACGGTGTTGCCGAAGAGGCAACCCGCGTTTCCTAGGGCCTTTTGAGCCTCGTGACGTTGGCCAAACGCCTGCCGGAGTCGCTCGATCAAAGGGCCGGGCCCGCGCAGGGTTTCTACAAACTGTGCGATCTCCTCGTCGATCCACACCTGGAGCGCCTCCACGAACAGCGCCTTCTTGTCGCCAAAAGTCGAATACATGCTGGACCGGCTCAGCTCCATCGCCTCGAGCAGGTCTTCGATGCTGGTTCCGAGGTAGCCTTGCTCCCAGAAGACTTCGATGGCGCGGGATAGCGCCTCGTCGCGATCAAACTGTTTTGGAGGACCTGGCATGGCTCTGTTCTCTTTCTGGAATGCCTATTCCAGGTTATAGCCCGCCAGCAAGAACCGTCAATGACCTTTTTGCGAGCCGCCGCCCCATCGTCAAAGTCCACCGCCGCGAGCGAACCCTCCTCGCCTAGCCCCCAAGCAGCCAGTCGACGCCGACGAGCTCGGTTTCAAATTCCAACGAAAGCACGCAACTTCCTCCAGCATCGGCCGATAAACCATCGATGCCAAAGCAAGAACCCCAAATCACACGCGCTAGGTCCTCCCAGGGCCGCGTGCTACTCTCACCATGATGTCGACGATTCGCGCCCGAGTTCGAAACGGCCGTCTCATCGTAGACGAACCGACCGACCTCCCCGAAGGGACCGAGCTCGATCTCGTTGTCGACGGCGCCGGCGATAGTCTCGACGAAGCCGAACGCACCGCGCTCGACGCCGCCATCGCGCGCGCATGGGCGTCGGTCCAAGCCGGGGAAGGGCGCCTCGCGGCCGACGTCCTGGCCGACCTAACCAAGCGCTGAGCGCTCCGTGGCCAGGCAGGTCGTCGTCTCGCCTCAGGCCGAGGCGCAGATTCGAAGCATCGATGCATGGTGGCGCCGCAACCGAAGGGACTCGCCCGATCTCTTTTCATCGGAGCTTGCGAGCGCATTCTCCACACTCGAGGCCGCTCCCAGGACCGGCAAGCTCTACCGCAGAAGCAAGCTTAGGGGCGTCCGCCGCATCCTCCTCCCAACGACTCGAAACCACGTCTACTACCTCGTCGGCATCGAAGTCGTGATCGTTCTCGCCGTCTGGGGCTCAGTGAAAGGCAGCGGACCCGACCTCGAGGGCATCGAGTAGCTGCCAGTGAAGACAGCCTCGAGTAATGCGGATCTACGCCGGCGCGCCCCCGACCCACGCGACCAGCCCATACCCCGCCAAGCCACCAAGCTCGGTCCACGTCCACTCTGTGGACGCGCCAGAACGGGTACCCCTCCTCGTCGTAGTAGGCCGACGTCAGCCGCAAGGCATCGACATCGCTCGAAGTCGCTTCGCGGAACCTCGGAGGTGCAGGGTTCATGAGGTGTTCTTCAGTACAACGGCTCCTCACACAGGACCTGCTCCTCCTGTTTCTCGCATTCGGGGATGGGCCCGTAGTGGATGCAGAAGGCGTCGTGGCCGGGGCCGCACTCGATACAGTTGCAGTCCGTGCAGCCAATCCGCGACACGAGCTCGCCGGTCGCATCGAAGTATTGAGTGCTGTCGTCGAGACCCCAATACGTCGTGATGTACCGAAAATCACCGCACACCCCGGCGACCGCGCGCCAGTGAGGCACGCATGTTGCAGCGGCAGCCACGGCTTCGTCCCAACTTAGGCAGTCCGACCGCTCGCAGTAATCGCTCAGGGGCGCCTCGCAGGGACACCACGAGGCTTCGTTGACGCACCGCCCCTCGTAACAGACGTCGGCAGTGCATTCTCGGCCGTCGTCACACTCGGCGTCCTCTTCGCAAGGGCTTTCGCATTCGGCGTCGACCGCCGAGGCTTCCGTGAGGCAGGGATAACTCCCTTCGGGATACCGATAGCCCCACAAGGCGAC
>CALJYC010000056.1 GCA_937984275.1 uncultured bacterium
TCCAGGCAACAGACGAACGCTCATCATCGAGCCCGCGCGTGATTAGGATCACCAGTTTTTTCTTCTCGTCCACGACTCACCTCCGTTCTTCAGAAGCCCCGGATGATACTTAGGTGCTCCGGGAGCGTCTACGCAGATCGCGAGGAAGAAAGAGGCCGGAGCTCGACGGAAGAGCCTTGACTCGAGAGACTGTCAAGGTTCAGATCGGCGCTTGGAAGAACGATGGGACGCTGGTGACATCGGGTGCGGTCAGCTCGTTTTCGAGCTCCGCCGCCGCATGGATCAAATGAAACCTGGCGAGCAGCTCGAGGTGATCGCGCGCAGCCCCGGAGCGCCCGCCGACTTGCCCGCCTGGTGTCGCATGACCGGCCATACGCTGATCTCGGCAGATCACCCCGTCTACGTTATCCAACGCAAAGAGGACTGACGCCCCGCAAGCACGAAGCCAGGTCGATTGTCCGAAAACAGGAGTTCTTTGGCCGGAAATCGCTTGGTGAGCGGGCCTGCTGACCACTACTGTTTTCGGGAAGTCAGGAGGTGTCGATGGAGACCCTACTCAACGAGGAAGACGTCCAAACCGCGCTCGGCGAAGTCCGACGCTTCGCGCGTGGCGCGGTTTCCTCCAATGTAGAACGACCAGAACACCCGCTGCCGCGACACTCGTTGGAAGCACTGGTTTCCGTGGCTACCGAGGCGGGTTTCATTCCCGACGCGAGCGATGAGCCGACCGGACTTTGGGTTGACCTCAATGACCCGCTCGGCCCGACGCTCTCGGCCCGAACGCTCGAGACGCTGGCATCAGTGAATCCAGGCATCGCGTGGGCCTGTCACGTCCGCGCGATGCCCGTTTGGCTCGCGGGGCGACTGAACCGGCCGGAGGCGTTGGGCGAGAGGGAGACGGTCGTCCCGCTGCACGGTTGCTACGGCCTAGGGCGTGCGGCTCTGCCCCGATACCTGGCCGGCGCTGAGCTAGCGGTCGACGACCGCGCCATGCTGAAAGACTGGTTGATGCCGGCACAGAAGGACGCGCGGAGAGTCGTTCATGCCCCGGCTGGCTTCGATAGCGTGCTGTCCCCCTACTTCGACGGCGACTCGGTCCGTTGGATCCGGCAACCCATCGGTGCCCTCGACCCACTTCCGGTCGGACCCACGCTGGGTCTTGATGAAGTGGACGCGGTTGCCCTCGCTTCGAGCGATGCGGGTATACCTCTTGGTCCAGAGAATCCGGAAGAGGCGCGGAACGTCTTTGCCGAGGCCCTCGCAATTCAATCGCTGGCCTTGGTGGCGGTCGGCCTCGGGTGTCTACGTCACGCGCGCGACCTCGCTCGCGAGCAAGCCAAGGCCCGCAAGCAAGGCGGCCGGAGCATCGCACACCACCCGGCGGTTCAGTCTCTCATCGGCTCGGCCGACTCGGCGGTCGCCGTGGTCGACGCACTGCTCGACCGTATGTCCGATGGGCCGCTTCGTGGCAGCCGCGTCGGCGAGATGTTTGCCATCCGGGCGGACGCACACCCTCTGTTGTGCCGAGGAGCGACCGACGCGCTGCAGGTATTCGGCGGCAGCGGGTACATGCAGGACGTGGGAATGGAAAAGGCCCTGCGCGACAGCCAGCAACTGCGGCTCATGGGCGGAACGCCGGGAGATCTCGCGCGTTTTGTCGCGGAATGGGAGCGCGTGCGATGACTCCACAGTCACATCTGGACGGCTTTCTTTCGGCCGAGCATCCACTGTCGCCGAGAGGACTTTTTGCCAATCTTCCGGCTGCCATTCGCCCGGTCGTGACACCGAAGCTAGCGACCGTCTGGGAACAAGACACCGCGGCTTTGCCCCGGGCACTTGCGCACGCACGCCGCCGCTACCGAGGTTTCGCGGAGCGGGAGCTCCGTGACCGCTCCCTCGCCGCTGACTTGGCCCCGCATCCGAAACCGGGCGAGGTCCTCCCGTCGCTGGCCGCTCTGCTGAAGACCGCAGGCCGTGAAGGGATGCTAACCGATCTGCTACCCCGTCCTCTGGGGTCGGCCTCGCTCGGAAGCTATCGCTATCCGCTGGTTTGGACGCAGGCCCTCCGCTCCGAAGAGCTCGCTCGCGTCTGCGGCGGACAGATGCTGTTGCTGAGCGCGCACAGTCTGGGCGTGATCCCCATCGTTTTTGCCGGTGACCTGAGCGCAATACGTCGATTCGTCGTGCCGGCCTACCGCCAGACCATGGCCGGTGATCCGCATCTGTTCGCATACGCGATCACCGAGCCCTCGGCTGGATCGGACGCCGAAGAAGGGCACGGCGCAAGCGTCAGTCAGCCAAACGTCGTCGCGAAACGGGTGAGTGGAGGATGGTCGCTTCAGGGCCGCAAGATCTTCATCAGCGGAGGGGACATCGCCAAGAGCATCACCGTGTTTGCCTCCCTCGAGAGCGAAGGAATCGAGTCCTGGACCTGCTTCTTGGTCACCAACGACATGCCCGGCTTCGAAGTCGTCCGTAACGAGCTCAAAATGGGTATGCGCGCGTCGGCAGCATCGGAGCTCGCGTTCCATGATGTGTTCGTGCCAGACGATCACGTGATCGGGAGTCCCAGGCAGGGTTGGGCGATCAACCGGGCCACGCTCAATGCGTCTCGTTATGCGGTGGCAGGAATGGCCGTCGGCCTGGCTCAAGGGGCCACGGAGGCTGCAATCGATTTCGCCTGCCGCACTAGACTGGCCGGAAAATCGCTCATGGATTTTCAAGAAGTTCAGCTTCAGATCGCCAACATGATGACCGAGACCGCGGCGATCCGCGGCATGCTCTGGCAGGCTGCACGCAAGGCCTACGTGGCGAGGCAGGACCGCTCCTCGATGTGCAAGTTCCAGTGCACCGACGAAGCAGTGCGGGTCGTGGAGATGGCGCTGGAGCTCATGGGTAACCACGGAACCCTGCATGAGTCGGGGGTGGAAAAGATTTACCGCGACGCCCGGCTCACCCAAATTTTCGAAGGCACCAATCAGATCAACCGCCTCGCGGTCATCGAGGACCAACAGGAGCACTTTCTCGCTCGCATCGAGCGCAACTAGCCGAGGGTATGCCAATGTCCAACTACTCAGATCCATTCTTTCAGGTCCCACAGACCACCCACTCCACGACGCAAGGCCCGATCGATCTACCCATCCTCTATTTTGATGTCAGCACGCTGCTTGCGTTCTTCGTCACCAGTCGTGACGCGGTGGAAGCGAAGCTGAGCGGGACGGGCCTGCGGCCCGCGCTGACGATCGGGGGGCGCGCACTCGCGGGAATCGCGCACTACGAGTATCGGCAAACCGGTGTGGGTTCCTACAACGAGGTCGGGCTCGCGCTCCCTGTGCTCCCCGAAGGCGCGCCGGCCCCGCGTAACCCCATCCAGGCGTTGTACGGCTCCGTCGATGAACGGCATTTGGGTTTTTACGTCCTCGATCTGCCGGTGACGACGCCGCTCGCCAACGCCGGTGGACGTGAGCTCTGGGGCTATCCCAAGTTCGTCGCGCCGATTCCGTTTCGCCTCGATCGGAAGAGCTTCGAAAGCTCGGTGATCGACCCGGAGGGCGACGGAGATATCTTCACGCTGTCGGGCCGCCTCCTGCCCTCGCTTCCCGCGCCTCCGATGAGCCTGGTCCTCTACTCCCACCACCAGGGGAACCTCCTTCGGACCACAGTTAACGTCCGCGGGCGGATGAACCTGCGCCCAGGCCGCAGCCTCCAACTTCGTGTTGGTGAATCGACGCACGGCATGGCCCGTAACCTCCGCGACCTAGGGCTCGACAACGCTCGTGCAGCGCTCGTACTGGACACGCACCGGTTCCAATCACGATTGAATGCCGGGGTACCAATCGAGAAGGTCGCGACAGTGGGACAAGCACGCGTCGGGGAGAAGCAGCTTCAGCTATGAAGAAATTCGCAAATCAAGTGGCGGCGATCACGGGCGCAGGCTCCGGCATTGGGCGGGCGCTTGCTCTCGATCTCGCAAGCCGTAACTGCCAGCTCGCGCTCTCCGACATCAACGAGGAGGGGCTCGAGGAAACCGCCACACAAGCCACTGCGCTCGGCGTTCATGTCACCTCGCACAATGTTGATGTGGCCGACCGGCAGGCGGTGTACCAATGGGCAGACCAAGTCGTCGCGGACCATGGCAAGGTCAACTTGATCTTCAACAACGCCGGCGTGGCTCTTGGCAGCACCATCGAAGGGATGAGCTACGAAGACTTCGAATGGTTGATGAACATCAACTTCTGGGGAGTGGTCTACGGTACCAAGGCATTCCTGCCGCATTTGAAAGACAGCGGCGAAGGGCACATCGTCAACGTGTCGAGCATTTTTGGACTTGCCGGCATTCCGACTCAAGGCGCGTACAATGCCTCGAAGTTCGCGGTGCGCGGGTTGACCGAGTGTTTGCGCCAAGAGCTCGAAATGACGGGCTGCGGCGTTAGCGCCACGAGCGTCCATCCGGGCGGCATCAAGACTTCGATTGCGCGCTCGGCTCGCATGAGCAGTAGCATCGGGGACCTCGGAATGGATCCCCAATCGAGCCACGAGAAGTTCGACAAGCTATTCATAACCAGCCCGGAAAAGGCGGCACGAACGATCCTTCGCGCAGTTCAGAAGAATCAGCGCCGCGTCCTGGTCGGCCCAGATGCGCACGTTTACGATTGGATGGTTCGTCTGCTGCCGTCTCGGTATCAAGACGTATCGAGACGATTCTCGCAGCTCACCATGCGCTAGGGGGATGCGGGCTTTCAGTCGTTGCGAAATCGCAGCTTGATCTCAGTTTGGTTTGGCGTTGGGACCGCCACCGCCTATCTTCCCCGACGTGGCGTCCGTGGCACAGGGAGACCAAGGCCGGCACCTGGGCTTCACCGGGGCCACGGGCGTGGGCGTCGGGGCCATCGTCGGCGGCGGCATCCTCGTCCTGGCGGGCGCCGCGTTTCAGGAGACCGGTCCGAGCACGATCCTGGCGTTTGCGCTCAATGGTGTGATCGCCTTCATGACCGCGCTGAGCTTCGCGGAAATGGCATCGATGTTCCCGGAGTCGGGCGGCGCCTACACGTTCGCGAAGAAGGTGTTGACCGTACGCGCGGCGTTCGGGATGGGCTGGGTGCTCTGGTTTGCATACATCGTGGCGGGCGTGCTGTACGCCCTCGGGTTTGCCGAGTACGCCGTCTTGGCGCTGAGCGAAATTCTGCAGGCGACCAGCGGTAGCGAGCCTGCTTGGCTGCACAAGCGCGCAACGCTGAGCGTGCTTGCCGTCGCCGCGACGGTTGCCTACAGCCTTCTGGCCGTTCGGAAGAGCGAAGGCGGTGGTCAGCTGGAAACCATCGGCAAACTGATGCTGTTTGTCGTGCTTCTGTTGGCAGGCGCCTGGGCGCTCGGCGCGGCTCCTTCGGGGACCGCGAGCGAAGGTCTCACTCCATTCTTCGAGAACGGAGCCACCGGCCTGCTCACCGCGATGGGGGTCACCTTCATCGCGTTGCAAGGCTTCGACCTGATCGCAACCGTGGGCGGTGAGGTGAAGAAGCCCGAGCGAAACATTCCCCGCGCCATGCTGACCTCGCTGGGCATTGCACTGGCGATCTACCTTCCCCTGCTGTTCCTCGTGTCTGCGGTGGGAACGTCGCCTGGGCAGGGAATTGCCGAAATGAGCAGAGCGCGACCGGCGACGGTGATGGCCGACGCGGCGTACAACTTCGCCGGGGTCGCCGGCTATTGGATGATGATCGTCGCGGCAATCCTCTCCACCTTGTCCGCACTTTCCGCCAACGTGCTTGCCGCGAGCCGGATCGCACTTCGAATGTCCAACGATCGGACGCTCCCCCGCGTGCTCCAACGGCGCCACCCGTTCCGCGGCACGCCGGTGATGGCAATCTATGCGACCGCGGTGGCGATGGCATTCACACTGCTGATGATCCCTAACGTGTCGGCCGCTGGTGCTGCGGCGAGCTTGATCTTTCTGATCTCGTTCGCGTTGGTGCATTGGACTCATCTGCTGGCGCGCCGACGGTCCGGAATCCAAGCGCCTTTTCGGACGCCGTGGTTTCCAGCGATCCCCGTCATCGGCGGCCTGGCTTGTGCATCGCTTGCCGCCTACCAGGCGGTCACGGCACCAGCCGCAGGTGGCATCGCTGCCGTCTGGTTCGGCCTGGGTGTCATCCTGTACTACGGGTTGTTCGCGGACCGCGCACAGGCGGTGGACGCCTTCACCGAAGCGCACGATCCACGTCTCGGCAGGTTGCGTGGGCGGAGCCCACTCGTGCTGGCCCCCGTCGCGAACCCGGCGAGCGCCGCCGGAATTGTCACCTTGGCCAACGCTCTGGCCACCCCGGTGGTCGGCCGGGTCGTGTTGCTCACCGTCGTGCGGCGCCCGAGCGATTTCGCCGCTGCCGAGGTCGCGACGACCAAAGCGCTACAGGACGCAAACAACGTGGTCGGTCAAGCGCTCACCGCATCCCTACGCGCAGGGCACTCCCCTGAAGCGTTGATGACCATCGCCTACGATCCCTGGAAAGAGATCGCGCGCGTCGCCCGATCCTATGAGTGCGAAAGCCTGCTCGTCGGGTTCGCCTCACTCGAGCGTGACGGCAACGTCCAGCACATCGAGCATCTGCTGAACGACGTAGAGTGCGACGTCGTCGCCCTGCGGGCTCCCAAAGACTGGTCGCTCACATCGAGCACCCGAATCATCGTTCCGGTTGGCGGCCGCGGCGGCCACGACGAGCTCCGCGCGCGCGTGCTCGGAAGCCTCGGCCGCGCTGGCTGCGCGCGCGTACGGTTCGTCCAGGTCACAGCCGAGAGCCTGCCCACGGTCCTCAGGCGACAGCGGGAGCGCGAGCTCCGCATCTTCGCCGAAGAGGAAACCTTCGGCGTCCCCGATGTTGCCGTCATCCAATCAAACGACATCGTGCAAACAGTGGCCAGCGAAGCGGGCCCCAACGACCTCATCATCCTCGGGCTCCGCCACCAGAAGGGGAAGCGCCTCTTCAGCGAGCTGGCTTTGCACGTGGCACGCAAAACATCAGCAGCCACCCTCATGATCAGCCGCCGTACGTAGTCACCCTGAACGCGTGTAGACTAACCACCATGAACTTGCTTGGGCTACGGACCTTTTGGATTGGCTGCGCCTTGATTGCGGCGCTCGGCTGTGCCGCCGCTCCGACCGAGCCAGCACCCGCGACGGCAACGAGCGGCGCGGAAGAGCCGCCGGACGTCCCGGCCAAGGCCGAGGAAACGCCAGACGTCGTCGCTAGTCTCGTAGCCGACGAACGCAGTGTTCGCCCAGGCATCAACACCGCCTACTTCCGAGCAGACGCGCTCACGAAGTACACCCAGGTACTCGAAGCCGAGAGCCGCGAAGTCGTCGAGCGGCAGGATGAGATCCTCGACGCGATCGGTCTTCGTAAAGGCATGGTCGTCGCTGACATCGGCGCTGGCACGGGCTTCTTCACCAGCGAGATCGCCAAGCGGGTCGGAAATCGGGGTGCGGTGTTCAGCGTCGACATCGTTCCTTCGTTTCTCGAGCGGATTCGCGAGCGCGTGAACGCTGAGAAGCTCACCAATGTCACGGTGGTCCAAGGTGAAGAGCGCGCGACGGGACTGAAACCCGCCTCGGTCGACCTCGCCTTCATGTGCGCCACCTATCACCACATTGAATATCCCCGGGCGTACATGCATTCGCTGCTTCAAACGTTGCGTCCGGGCGGCACGCTGGTGCTCATCGACTTCGAGCGCATCGAAGGCAAGACGAGCCCTGTCATCCTCAAGCATGTCCGCGCCGGCAAGGAGACGGTGACCGGCGAAGTCAGCCAGGCTGGCTTCGTGTTCGAGTCTGAGACCGAACTGCTCGACCAGAACTACTATCTGCGCTTTTCCCGCCCCTGAGAGGCCGGCGTTGCCGTGGACCCAACGCGTCCTGGGCGCGCGGCTTGCACAAACGAGAGCAAGGTCTCTCGCAGAAGGTCGAAGGTGTCGCGGTGCTCGGTCGAGCGCGCGAGATCGTTCATTTCATAGTAATCGGCTCGCCAATCGTACAGCTCGTAGGAGCCGTCCTCGCGATTGAACACCAAGTTGTACTCGTCGTTTCTCACCGCCACCTTGAGCAGTCCATCCTCGTTGTCTCTCAGTGTACGTTCAGGGAGGTAGAACTGGTGAAACGTCGGGCCTCGAGGTGGGGGATCTGAGGCCAAGAGCACCGGCGCAAGACTCGAACCGCATAGTCCGGCCGGCGGTCCCAGCCGAAGAAGATCCGCGATCGTCGGATAGATATCGAGCGTGCTCACGACCCCACTCCAGACTCTTGGTTTCAAAAACGGAGCGTGAAAGAGCAACGGAACATGCAGTGTGGCCGTGTACACGTCATACCCATAGCGGGCTCGTCGGGTCTGCGGCTGTGGATGGAATGCGGTTCCGTGATCTGCGGTGAGGATCGTGAGCGTATTGGGACGCGCCGTGAGAGCCTCGAGCAAAGGCTGGAGGTGGGTATCGGTGTAGAGAACCTCTGCATCGTAGATATCCGAGTCCGACGAGCCAAATCGAGTGACGCCGTCGGGTTGATGGTACGGAGAATGGGGGTCGTAGTAGTGGACCCACATAAAGAGCGGCTCGGTCCGTTCGCGCTGGAGCAGATCAAGCGCCTGTGTCGTGACCTGAGCCGCGTTGTGATTCGATCGCACCTTGACCGGAGAATCGTCCACGATTGAAAAACCGCGTGTCGCGCTGGCCCAGTAGCTCGGCACGAAGTTCCGATCGGAAACCACCGCCACGGTCTCGTACCCAGCTCCACCGAGAACTTCGGCAAGCTGGGTCTCTTCTTCCGCCAAGGAATACGGCAGACGGTGGTTCTTGGGGTCTCGTGCGATCAGGGAGTCCCACTTCGAGGTGAACATCGCCGGGAACGACAAGCGGGTGGAAGGCCCCTGAGAAAACGCCGAGTCGAAGTACACGCTTCGTCGTGCGAACGCATCGAGGTTTGAAGTGGTTGCGCGCGCGTACCCCATGATGCCCAGCCGCGATGCGGCAAGCGCGTCTACCGTAATGAGGACAACGTCGAGGGCTTTGGGCACCTCGTCCGACACCTCTCGCCGCCTCGTGGTGCACACAGAAGCACGGGCCGTAGTGATATCCTGCCCGTCACAGTCCTCGTCGATCGAATTGCCCGCCACCTCGGGAGCGCCGTAGTAGACACTGGGATCGGCTGGATCGCAGTCGCCATCACCCATGAAAGAGACAAACCCGTCGTGGTCTCGATCAAAACCCATTCGAAGCGTTTGTCGCGCAATCGTGCCTCCGACACTGTCCACGAAAGCGGTCCGGCGCACGGCCCAGTCGGAGGGCTCTAGCCGGAGGGCCGGGATCGAAAGCAAGCCGAGACCGATGACGAGGGCTAGACTGACCAATCTACGGGGGCGGGGCTTGTCCCGCACGCTCCTCCAGCCCTGATAGAGCACCAACGCGAGCATCACAGCGCCCGAGATGCGCGCCACTATCGACCACGGCACGTATTGGAGCGTGCTCTGCCACCGTTCGACGAAGATCCAGGTCAACACGCCTGTTGCCACCACGCACATCACGATCGACGCGTGAAGTGGGGCTCGAAAGGGCCACCCGAGCAGTGGCACCCGCGCGAGCGCGCCGAACGCCCGACCCAGCGCGCGTCGAATGGGGGGGTAAGCCAAACCTAGTAGAACTACGATTCCGCCAAACGCGAGTGCCGTCGCGACCGCCGCAAAGTGGTCCTGCACGATGCGCCGGTGGAGCTCGAACGAGGCTAGGCCGCCGCCGGCAAGGCCGACCGCAAAGAGCAAAAGCGCAGCCGACAGCGTCGCGGCGCGGGAAGCGCGCTCGGTATCTGAACCCGAAGTCAGCCAACTCACCACCGCAGCCGACGCGGTAGGCTCCGGTCGGCGTCCCGCAACCGCCAGGACGGCCCCCACAGCGATCGCGACCGGCACCAATGCAACAACCAGCCACGACAGCTCAACCGCGAATGCGATACCAACCGGTGCTCGAAGCCCTGCCGGTAGCACGAATGCGACATAGATCGCGTCACAAACGCAAAGCGCAAGGGCAAAAGAGAGGATGGCGACACACCCATCCCCAAAACGCGCCCAGCATGTTGGGGACGGTGATTTCATGGCTCGGCCGGCGGCCTCATGGAGACGCTGCCCCATACCATGGCTCGGTCATCGGCGGAAGGAGCCTCGAGCCCCCGGTCGCGTGCGAGGCGAAGTCAAATCAGCTACGTGTAAGATTGATATGAGACGTCAGCTTGCTTTGTTCGCACTTCTTATTGCGGCCCTTTTCGTTGTCGGTTGCGCCGACCATGAACCCATCGCCGTCAACAGTCTCGAAGACATCGAAATGCCGCCCGAGGGAACGGTGACGCTTCGTTCCGCCCTTGCGTCTGCCGCCAGTGGCCAACCCATCGTCTTCGACGAAAGTCTTGACGGGGGCACCATCGAACTGTCGATCGTCGGCGAAGAGCACACCATGCTCAAGGGCGAAGTCATGGGCATGCGGGAA
>CALJYC010000057.1 GCA_937984275.1 uncultured bacterium
GGCGCGTACACCTTGTTGAACATCTTCATGACTTCGACGATGTAGAGCGGGTCGCCGATTTCGAAGTGCTGACCCTCCTCGATGAAGCACGGCATGCCAGGCGCTTCCTGCGCGTAGTACATGCCGCCGCTCACGGCGACAATCTCGTCGGCCTTGTTGACCGGAGGCGGCACTAGCACCTTCTTCATCTTTGCTTGGTGGTCGTGATCGAAGAGCCGCTCTGGAATGGTGATGGTTAGATCGTCGTTCACGCGAAGGTCGAAGAAACCGACCTTGTCCGCGATCAGCGGCAGCAGGCTGTAGAGCTCGGTCCCGAGCTGGAAGCCGAGATGCGCCTCACGCACGTGCTTCCACTGCTTGGCGCTAAATCCCTTCGCAGGCTTCTTGGCCTTTAGAAGCTCGTCGACTTCTGGCCAGGACATGTCGCCGACGCGCTCCTGCACCGCAGCGTAGAAGGCCGCTCCATCACGAAGAACGGTCTGGTCCTGCTCCCAGATACGATGCGCGGCGGGAAGGTCCACCCCGGCATCCATGTGCAGCAAGTTGTACGTGTCTGCGATCACCAGCAGCGGGTTGCGGAACCAGGTGACGCGACGGTCCTTGACCTGGAAATTGTTCTTGTTCGAGCTGAGCCAAGCAGCAAGGAGGTGCGGCTGCCTCAGTACGCGTCCGAGCGGTCGGCCGAGCAGAGTCCTCTTCAAGACCGAAATGTCGTTGGTAGCGCGGGCGGCAGCCGGGTCCCCAGAAGCAGCGTTCAAGTATTGACCGCAGAGACGGTCGTACGCGTAGTCCGGATCGATCTCATTGGCCTCTCGAAGGAGCTCTCCGACCAGCGTCAGGTAAGGAACCACGAATCGCGTCGTCGGCTTGGCGTCAACGCCGTTGGCGAGAAACCAATGCACGAGCCCGTAGTGGAACTGCAGGTTCGTTTGAAGGTCCGGCCCTCGGATGACGGTCCGCCGAAGCACCTCGCGCAAGTGGTCGTAGCTCTGGCGGCGGTTGTCGCCGGTCGTCACCAGGAGCGCGATATTGCTGTCATATGCGCCCGCTAGCTTGTAGCGCATGAAGAGGTTGGTATCTGGATTCTTGAAAGAGATGCCCTGATCGTCGCGAACCTCGCCTTCGATCGGATCCGACCACGACATGATCTCCCCGCCGGCGTGCGGAGAAAGAGAATCGTCCGTTGCGTTGAGGCGCGCTTCCACGGCAGCGGCGTCGCGCTGAACACGCTCGGGCCGGGGAAGCCTGGCCTTGTGATTGGCGAGCAAGGCCATCGCTTCGACGAGCGAGTGCACCTCGAAGAAATCTTCCGCATCATCGGGATTGCTGAATCGAAGCGCGTAGCAAAGCTCGGAGACCCGATGCTCGACTTGAATGCGAGTGTTCACTTCCATGAAGTAATGGCGCGGCCCGTCGACGATGCACTCGAACGTCGAGGCAGAGTCGAGCTTGACCGCTTCACCAAACCGTTCGGCCTCTTCTTCCATCCGGCGGAGGATCTGGAGGTCTTGCTCAATCGCGTCGGCGCCGGTTTCGTTGCCCGCCACTCGCTCGCGCTCGACCGCAGCACCGAGTGTCTCTTGTGTAATCGAGACCTCGAGGAGCTTCTGCTCGTGCATCTGAAGCGAGCAATCGCGTCCGCCGAGCGACACCGTCCACTCGCCGTTGCCGATGAGCTGGATCTCGTTGTGACGGGTCGTCTCGATGTTGAGCTCGACGAGGATGTTCTTGTTGTCGCCGACCCCGAGCGCCTTCACCTCGCTGAGAATCTCACGCACCATCGGTGGCGCTTGATCGGCGCTGTTCACGATGCGCTGCCCCTTGCCGCCGCCGCCGCCGATTGCTTTGAGACGAATGCGGCTGCCCTCGTACTTCTCGAGGATTGAGGCGACCTCGATTTGAATCTGCTCTGCGAGCTCGTCGACGGTGTAGAGGTCGATGCCAGCGTCGTAGGAAGCGCCCAGCACGGCGTCCGCGACCGTTTCGAGCTCTAGGTCGTCGCTGCCGAGCTCCGGTACGTCCAGACCGTGCTTCTTGGCAAGCTTGCTCAGCGCCTTGCGGTCGGAGTGCTTCCGAAGAAGAAGCCGGGCCGTCGCATCGTTGATGCCCGGCGTGACGCTGACGCCCACCCGCTCTGCGGTACGCTTCGCCTCGTCCTTGAATCCGGCCGCTTGAACCGTGTGTGCGCAAGGACCGATGAAGCGAAGGCCAGCCTCTTCGATTGAGCGGACGAACTCTTCGTCCTCAGCCATGAAGCCGTAACCAGCGAAGATGTAGTCGTAGCCGTGGTCCTTGGCGATCTGGATGATCTGGGCAATGCGCTCGGTGCGCTCTTCTTTGGATGCGCCCGTGTAGTCAGAGACTGAGTGAACACGCGAAGGGTCCAATCGCCGAAGCTCCGGCGCGAGGGCCCTCGGATACACGATTGAGTCCTTCTCCGAGAGGAGAATCCCCACCTTCGGCATCCCCATCTCAGCGAAAATGTCGAGCGCCTCCCGCCGGACCGGCCCGCGGCACACGATGAGAACCGTCATGTCCTCACAGCTGAACGAACGCACCCAGTCCGACTCGGACTGTCCAAGGCGGCGATCCCGATGAACGAGCGGGTTGTGCATGTAGCTGTCGGAAGCCATCAGTGGAACTCACGCTGAACCGTTTGCAACGGCTCCGGGGTGTAGTGGGACAGGTAGAAGTTGAGGTTCTTTGCGAGCGCAGCCCTCACGTCGGTCGGCATGACGATTTCGGAGATTGATCCGAGGCTCAGCGCTTCCTTGGGATTCATGAGCTCCTTCTCATAGCGCGCGCTGAACGCGGCCTCCTGCTCCTTGACCCATGCGGTCATGTCCGCCTCGGCGTCGGCTCTGGATGCGCCGGCATCGAGCGCTTCTTGCAAGCGCGACTTCGCTTCGTTGCGCATGTCGCGCATTTCTTGCTTGTACACGAATTCCTTGCCGGCCGGACCCATGACGGCGACGCGTGTCGTGGGGAGCGCCATGACGTGGTCGGCGCCGACTGCGTAGCAGTTGAATGCAGCGTACGCTCCGCCGAATGCGTTACGGATGATGAGCAGGAGGCGCGGCGTGCGGAGGTCGATGATCGAGTCGAGCATCGCACGGCCTGCCTGGACGATGCCACGGCTCTCTTGATCGCGTCCCGGAAGGAACCCAGTCGTGTCCTCCATGAAGATCACCGGAATATTGTAGAGATTGCAGAACCGGATGAACCGCGAGTTCTTGAACGCAGCGTCGACGTCGATCTGCCCAGAAGCCACGGCGCTGTTGTTGCAAACGAAACCGACGACGTGCCCGCCGAGGCGGCCGAATGCCGTAATCGTGTTGCGCGCCCGCTGCGGCTGAAGCTCGAAGTAATCGCCGTGATCGCAAATTTGCTGGAGGATGATGCTCACGTCGATCGGTGTGTTGAACCCAGTGGGTGAGTTGAATGCCTTCCGCAGAAGGGTGTCAACCTCGCCGGTCGGACGAACGATCGGATCCGAAGTCTCCTGATAGGGAGCGAATTCGTGGTTGTTTCCGGGCAGGTAGCTCAGCAAGCGCCGCGCGGTTCGCAGCGCGCCAACTTCGTCGCGGACGGTGAGGTCTACAACACCGCTTTGCCCGTGTACGCCCGGGCCGCCGAGCTCGTCCGCGGTCACGTCCTCGCCCAGCACCGACTTCACGACCCCGGGACCGGTCAGACCGAAGAAGGTGTTGGAGGGCTGAATCATGAAGCTGCCCTGTCGAGGCAAGTACGAACCGCCGCCAGCGTTGTAACCGAACATGCACATGATGCTCGGCACCACTCCGCTGATCTTGCGGAGCGCGGTGAACACCTCGGCGTAGCCATCGAGGCCGCCAATCCCTGCCGGCACGAACGCGCCCGCGCTATCGTTCATCCCAACGAGCGGCATCCCCTGCCTACCCGCCAAGCGCATGAGGTTCGCGAGCTTGGTGCCGTTGGTCGCGTCCATCGAGCCAGCACGAACCGTGAAATCATGACCATAGAGAGCGACGTCGCGGCCCTCGATCTGGACGATCCCCGTGACGAGCGAAGCGCCATCCAAATTCGGACCCCAGTTCTGGTATAGAATCGTCGGCTCGGTCCCTCGGTCGCGGAGCACGTCGATGCGTTCCCAAACCGTCATGCGGCGCTTGGCGTGCTGCCGTCCGATCTGCACGGGACCTGCTGCGGTGCGCGGGCGGGCACGTAGCTGCTCGCCCTCTCGAACGGCTGCGTCGTAGGGCCCACCTCCCTTCACGCCTTTGGCGGGGGAGCGGATCTCGCCATCCAATTCGAATGGATTGCGAAGGCTTGGCGTCACGGTGTCTTTGTCGGGCATAACTACATTTGCCTACATCGGTCGGCGCCCGAACCAGCAGGCTTCGCAGCGCAGGGCCTTTTACGGGTTTTGGGGCCAAAATGCCAGCGAACACCCCACGGCCGCTCAGTTGCCAATGGCGCAGGGCCAGAAATCCGTGAAAATGCGGGGCTTCATGCCCATTGCAGAGGACAGTCAGCACGCACTAGACGTCGCCGAGCGCGTGGCACGCGAAGCCGGCAAGGTCGTGATGAAAGGCTGGCGGTCGGTCGGGGAGATCTCCCGTAAGGGACGCTTCGACTTGCTTACCGAGTACGACCTCGCAAGCGAGGAGCTGATCCGTGAACATCTCTCGCGCGAGTTCCCCACGCACCGGATCATCGGAGAGGAGAACGCGGAGAGCGGCGAAGGCGAGCTGGTCTGGTACGTCGACCCGATCGACGGAACGACGAACTTCGCTCACGGGCACTTCTTCTTTGGCGTGTCGATCGCGCTGTATCGCGGATCGCAAGGGTTAGCCGGTGTGGTCCACGCGCCTGCGCTCGACGTCACATGGAAGGCCGCAAAGGGCATCGGCGCTTTTCGCAATGGGAAACCCTGCTTCGTATCAACGCGCGACCAGCTCGAGGAGGCGGT
>CALJYC010000058.1 GCA_937984275.1 uncultured bacterium
ACCGTGGATTGCAAGGGTGCGGGCGTCGCAATCGTCGCGCCGCTCCAGGAGGTGACCACCCTCACAGGCCATGAAGCGGAACAGTGGCAGATGCTAGCCGCGCACGTGGACGCCGGGCACCGCTTGCGGCGAGGGCTTGCCGCGAATGACGTCAGTGACGAACCGTGCACTGAGCTCCCGCACAACGCCGAGGCGATCTTCGATGCGAACAGCTTCCGTATCACGGAAGCAGTCGGGCGAGCGCAGGAGCGCGCGGCGACGAAGAAGCTTCGCGAGGCAGCGGTCACGGTGGATCACGCGCGTGGCAAGATGCGCGACACCGATCCCGAAAAGGCACTCGAAATCTGGAAGGCCCTGGTTCGGGGCCGATGGTCGATGGTCGACTGGTTTGATTCGGACGGCAGACGCTTCGTCTTGGCGCTTCCGAACTCGCCTCATATCAGCGACCCGCGCGGGCTTACCGAGCGCGAAAGCCAGGTCGTGGCCTACGCAGTGTTGGGCCAGACCAACAAAATGATCGCGTATCGGCTGGGCCTCTCGAGCTCCCGCGTCTCGATGCTCCTCCGCAGTGCCATGCGAAAGCTGAACGTCCAAACGCGCTCGCAACTGGTGATCAAGATGCGTGACTTCCAGGCGTTGCACTAGCCCGTCGACGTCCCGGATCGCGGTAGCCCCTAGCTAGACCGCGAGTTGGACGTCGTGCGTGCTGCAGTAGCGCCCGAAGCGCTCGCGGATCTGGCCGAGCGTCATGCCGAAATCCTCGATTTCGTAGCTATGAGACCCGTGCTGGCCCCGCGGATGGTTGTCCAAGAACGAGCGCATTCGGCCCTCGATGTCGCCCGACCACGGAACGTCGAAGCGCTCGTAGGCGCGGCCGAGCACAGCGACGGGATCGGCGACGATCTCTTCGAACTGAACGTCCATGAACTGACCGGCTTTGTCGCTGTGTTTGTCGCGTACGGCCATCGCCGCGTCGAGTGCGTCCGCCCACCACTCAGTCGTCTGTCGCCCTAGCGCGCACGGATCGACCGAATCGCTCGCCAGTCCACGAACCACGTAGTAGAGGCTTGCAAGCGACGGAACAATCTTCGCAGGGTCACGGTGCGTGAAAATGATCCGGGCGTCGGGGTACTCGGCGAGCAGCGCATCGAGCGAGCGCAGGTGCACCGGGCTCTTGAGCACCCACCGGTCGCCCATGTGCCTGCTTTGCAGGTGCTCGAGGAAATGCCGGTGATACGTGTATGCCGGGGCGTGACTCTGTGTGTCGACCCAGGCCTGGTAGCTCGGCACGTTGAAGATCATGTGGAGCTGCGGGCCAAGCATGCTTTGCGCGAGGATCGGCATGCACTCCTGAGGGAGATCTGCGCCGATCTCATGAATGGAAGCGAGCGACGGCGCCATGGTATCCATGTGTCCGAAGTGCGTTCGAGCCTCGTCGATGCGCGGGTCGGTGTTGAACGTGGCGCTTCGAGGCGGCGGGTCCGGAAACTGCACCTCCCAAGCAAGCGGCGCGCGGTTGGCGGGGTCCTCTGCGAGCAGGCTATGGAGAATCGTCGTCCCGGTCCGTGGATACCCCACGATGAAGATGGGGCGCTCGATCGGAACGCCGGCCACCTCGGGGTGAGCGGCTCGGTGCCGGTACACACTGAAGCGGTTCTGAAGAAAGCTGAGCAGCGACTGGCGGCACATCACCCGGCCGAGCCAGGTCAGATCCGCTTCGCGTGCGACGGCGTCGAAAAAGACGGGAAGCGCATCGCGAAAACTCTCGTCACCGAACTGGTCCGACTTGGCCGCGCGCGAGGCTGCGCGAACGATGTTGTCCGGGTCCAGCGACGGCCATCGGGGAGCCAGCACGGGGCCCACGCGATTGAGCACGCGCATGGTGCGGGTTCTATGCGGAGGCGCTGCAGGCATGGCGTCGCATTGCGTCGAGTAGCACGCGCCTCCATAGCCCGCAAAATGTGGAGAACGCATGAGTGAGAACGAGAAACCAGAGCGAGTTGCCATCGTCACGGGCGCATCGTCGGGCATCGGAGAGGCCACGGCACATTGCCTCGCCAAAGCCGGCTTCTCGGTCGTGTTGGCGGCACGCCGGGCAGACCTGCTCGATAGCATCGTCGCGGACATCGATGCGCAAGGCGGCAAAGCGTTGAGCGTGCCCACCGACCTGAGCAACGCTGAAGAGACTTCGGCTCTGGTAAGGACGACGCTCGACACGTTCGGGAGGGTCGATGTGCTGGTCAACAACGCGGGATACAGCCCACCCTACGCGCTCGAGCAGATGGACCGTACGGCACTGCGCCATGTGTTCGACGTGAACCTGCTGTCGGGCATGCAGCTGATCGCGGAGCTGACGCCGTCTATGCGCGAACAAGGCGGCGGCCGCATCATCAACATCAGCTCGCTCACTCGGTACGTCGGCGCGCCCCTCGTCGCAGCGTACGCGGCGACCAAGGGCGGCATGGAGGCCATGACCGCGTGCTTGCGTCTCGAGCTCTCGCCCTGGAACATCCAGCTGAGCCTCATCGTGCCCGGCTTCGTCGATACGCCGACCTTCGACAAATCCCGGGCGGCCGGGCAGCACATGCGAGACGACCCGAGCAACCCCTACCGGAAGTGGAACGCGAATCTCGAGGACTTCGCAGCCGATCAGTTCAAGAGCGCGATTCCTCCGGAGGATGTGGGCAAGGCGGTGGTCAAGGCAGCCACCGTAGACTCCCCGAAGACGCGGTACTTCGTGCCCAAGCCCGTGCGAACGGCCGCCCGGATGTTCGGGGCGCTGCCCGACCGCGTTGCGGACAGGCTCCTACTCAAGATGTACAGGTGGGGGCCATTGGCATGAACGCGCGGTCAACCAACGAAGGGACGAAGCGAGCGTTGATCACCGGATCCGCCAAGGGCATCGGTGCCGCCATCGTGCGCCTGTGCGTCGATGCGGGGCACCGGGTCGTCGCTGTCGACATCGACCGCGAAGGTCTGTCGCGGCTGCGCGAAGAGCTTCCAGGCATCGAAACCGCAATACTCGATGTACGCGACCTCGCGGCCTGGGAGCGAGTCGTCGAAGGGGCCGAAACGCAAGGAGGCCCGATCGACGTGCTGATCAACAACGCCGGGGTGTGCTTACCGGGACCCTGCGATCAGGTTTCCGCCGACGATGATCGTCTCACGGTTGAAGTGAACCTCATCGGCGTCATGAATGGCGTGCGCACGCTGCTTCCGCGTTTTCTGGCTCGCAACCGCGGTCACGTGATCAACGTAGCGAGCATGGCAGCGTTCGCGCCCGCGCCCGACCTAGCGGTGTACAGCGCAACCAAGCATGCGGTGCGGGCCTATACGCATAGCTGCGCGCTCGACCACCGTCACGCCCCGATTGATTGGACCCTCGTGTGCCCGAGCGCGGTCGAAACGCCGATGCTCGAGAGCATGCGGAAACGGCGCGCCGGGGTCGTCGTCTTCACGGAGAAACCGATGCCGCCCGAGAGGATCGCGGGCGCCATCGTCGATGCGATTCGTAAGCCACGCGGGGAAGTATTGGTGCCCAATGCGCGCGGAAAGCTGATCCGGTTCATCGGCCTCTTCCCCGGTCTGCTTTCCCGCGGCATGGACGATGCCGAGCGACGCGGGATGGATGCGCTGGACGACTAGGCTATCGACTTGGCGCAAACGCGTCGAGCACCGCACGCAGGACGTCGCGTCTGGCCACTAGGCCTACGACCCGGTTGTCCTCCATGACGGGAAACTGCCGGCGCTTGGTCTCCACGAAGCGCATTGCAACGTCGAGCAAGCCATCATCTGCATTCACGGCGTGCACGTCGCAACTCATGTAGTCCCCGACGCATCCCCCGGTCTCGCCGTGATATCCCGCGACCAGCGCCGCCCGCAGGAAGTCGCGTTCGGTGAGAAGGCCAACGAGATTGCCGCGCTCGTCGACGACGGGCGCCGCCGCTATGCGTCGATCGACCAAGACGCGAACGGCGTCGAGCAAATCCGTGTCGCGCGCAAAGACCACGGGCTTGTTGATCATGAAGTCTCGGACTCGCATTTCCTTGACTGTACTCATGCTGCACGCCTCCTCGGGCAATCGCCATTGCTATCCGCGGTACGTCCGCATGCACCGCAGCCTTGCCCCTCCGGATTGTTGAGCCCGCCGCAGGTGCCACGAATGCCTTCGCGCCCAGCGAGCAAGCCGACGCTCAAACCACTCAGGGCAAGCGCAAAGACCACAAAGCTCAGGACGTACACAACCATCGTCATCAACCCCCGAAATCGTCGAAGATGATATTCTCCTCAGACACGCCGAGGTCTGTAAGCATCTTCTGAACCGCCGAAACCATCAAGGGCGGACCGCACATGTAGTATTCGCAGTCCTCGGGCGCCTCGTGGTTCGAGAGATACTCGTCGTACGCCACCTGGTGAACGAAGCCCACGGGACCGTCCCACTCCTCGCCCTCCTTTGGCTCGGAAAGGGCTACGACGTAGCTGAAGTTGGAATACTCGGCTGCGAGACGGGTGAACTCCTCGTGATAGATGAGATCGCGCTTACTCCGGACACCGAACCAAAACGAGATCTTGCGGCCGGTCTTGAGGCGCTTGAGCTGATCGAAGATGTGCGAGCGAAGCGGCGCCATCCCTGCCCCACCGCCGATGAATACCATCTCGTTATCGGTGTCCTTCGCGTAGAACTCGCCGTAAGGGCCCGCGATGGTGACGCGGTCGCCTGGTTTCAAGCTGAATAGATACGATGAGACGACACCCGGGGGCACGTTGTCCGCGGAGCCTGGCGGCGGGAGCGCGATGCTGACGTTGAGAAGGATGACGCCCTTCTCTTCCGGGTAGTTTGCCATCGAATAGGCCCGCGTCGTGGGCGTCTTGGTGCCCGCGCGGAATCTCCAGAAGTTTTGGCGCTCCCATTCGTCGCGGAACTCCGGCCCGATGTCGAAGTCGGAGAACTTCGCCTCGTAGCGTGGGCAATCGACCTGAATGTAGCCACCAGCTCGGAAGGGGACCTCCTCACCGGCTGGAAGCTCGAGGGCGATCTCCTTGATGAACGTGCTGAGATTGCGATCCGAGCGCACCGTGCACTCCCACTTTCGAACGCCGAAGAGCTCGTCCGGGATGCGCACGCGGACATCCTCGCGAACCGTGACTTGGCAGGCTAGTCGCACATGTTGCGCGGCCTCATGCCTTCCGATCAACGACGCTTCGGTCGGGAGCAATGGACCTCCACCGTGGGGCACCGTCACTCGGCACTGACCACAGGTACCCTTGCCGCCACATCCAGAGGGCAGGTACAGACCGACGTTCGACAGTGCCGTCAACAACTTCGTTCCGGCCGGGATTTGGAAGTCGCGGTCGTTGTTGACGATCATCTGTACTGTTCCGGTGTCGACGAGCCTCGATCGCGCGAGCAGGATCACTGCAGACAACGAAACGACGATGCCCGTGAAGACTGCAACTGCGAGGACAATTTGGAACACCACCCGCTCGTCCTCCTATAGCTGAATCCCGGCGAATGCCATGAAGCCCAAGGACATCAGGCCGACGATGATAAACGTGATCCCTAGCCCCTGAAGGCCTGCCGGGACGTCGCTGTACTTCAGCTTCTCACGAATGCCCGCAAGGCCGACCAACGCCAACGCCCAACCGAAACCGCTTCCAATGCCGTACACGATGCTCTCCGGCATCGTGTAGTCGCGCTGGACCGAAAACAGGGTGCCCCCGAGGATGGCGCAATTGACGGTGATCAAGGGCAGATAGATGCCGAGCGCGTGAAATAGAGGTGGGAAGTAACGATCGAGAACCATTTCGAGGATCTGCACCATGGCCGCGATGACGCCGATGTATGTGACCAAGCCCAAGAAGCTGAGATCGACGTCCGGGAGGCCGGCCCAAGCAAGCGCGCCTTCTTCGAGCACGTAGTGGTAAAGAAACGTGTTGGTTGGGACGGTGATCAACTGAACGACGATCACCGCGGCACCGAGACCGAATGCCGTCTGAATGCGCTTAGAAACCGCGAGAAAGGTGCACATCCCGAGGAAGAACGAGAGTGCGAGGTTCTCGACGAAGACCGCTTTGATGAAGAGCTCGACGTAGTTGCCCATCACAAGGCCTCCGTTCGATGGACTTCATGAATGCGGAACTCTGGCTTCTCGACCTGCTCCGCCTTCCAAGTTCGCACGGCCCAGATGATGAGGCCGATGACGAAGAAGGCGCTTGGCGGCAGCAGCATCATGCCGTTTGGGCTGTACCAACCGCCGTCGGCGACGGTGGGCAGGATGGCGTAGCCCAGTAAGGTCCCGGCGCCGAGGAGCTCACGAGTGCTCGCGACGAGGATCAGAATCACGCTGTAGCCGAGGCCATTGCCAATGCCATCGAGAAAGCTCAACCCGACCCGATTCTTCGATGCGAAGCTCTCGGTCCGGCCGAGCACGATGCAGTTGGTGATGATCAAACCGACGAACACCGAAAGCTCACGGCTCGTCTCAAATGCAAATGCCTTGAGCGACTCGTCGACGACGATCACCAGCGACGCGATGATCGTCATTTGTACGATGATCCGGATGCTCGTCGGGAGAATGTGCCGGATTGCGCTGACAGCGGTGTTCGCAAGCGTTGCGACCACTGTGAGTGCGAGGCACATGTAAAGGGATGGTAGAAGCGACGTGGTGACGGCCAGCGCTGAGCAGATGCCGAGCACGTGCAGCGTGACCGGATTGTCGTCGACGACCGGCGCGAGAAGAGCGCGCTTCGCAGCCGAGCTCATGTCCCTTCTCCTCGTTGGATGTTCCGTAGATAGGGGCCGTATCCATGATCGCCCAGCCAATACTCCATCATGTTCGTGACCCCATTTCCCGTCAGGGTCGCGCCAGAAACCCCATCGACGTGATAGTCAGCTAGCGGGTCGTCGGCGGAGACGCGGCCCTTGACGACCTGGAGCTCTACCTTCCCCGACTCGTCGAACGCACGCTTGCCTCGCCACAGCCCGCGCCAAGCCGGCTTACCAATGAAGTCCCCGAGGCCGGGGGTCTCGCCGTGTGAGTAAAAGGTGATGTCGGCGACGGTATTGCCGTCCGCTTCGAGGGCGAGAAATCCGTACATGGTCGACCAGAGACCGTAACCGGATACCGGCAAGATGATCTTGCTGACCTCGCCGTCGCGGCGAACCTCGTACACGAGGGCATGGTTGGCGCGGCGTCCGACCCGGGCGACGTCGATCTCGGCAGGTACTTCGACGCTCCGCTCAGGATCCTTGGCGGCCTCCGCCGGGTCGAAAGCCTCTGGGTCGGCGTCTTCGACGTATGCCCCGGTCTCGAGATCGACTACGCGGGGCTCGATGCCGTCAAACAACGCCTCGACGTCGCTCTCAGGGTCCAACAGCCCGGCCACTTCGAGAATATTGCGACGCATGTCGAGAATAGCGTTGGCAACTTGACGCGGCTTGAGCAGAACTGCCGCCGATGCGACGAACGACGAGCACACGAGGCTGACGACGAGCGCGACGACTAGGGTTCCGACAACCGTGTCCGTCTTGCGAGGCGACTTCTGCTCAGGCTCAGACACTTCGGCGCAACCTCCTGGTGATGTTGGCCCGCGTGACGAAGTGGTCGATGGTGGGCGCAAAAATGTTGGCAAAGAGGATGGCGAGCATGATGCCTTCGGGGAACGCGATGTTGACGACGCGGATGACGACGGTGATCACACCGACGAGCAGCCCGAAGATCCAGCGCCCGGAGTTCGTGACGCACGCGGTGACTGGGTCCGTGGCCATGAAGATCATGCCAAAAGCAAAGCCCCCGAGCACCAGGTGCCAATACCAAGGCATTGCAAACATCGGATTGGTGTCGGAACCGACCGCATTGAACAGCATCGCGGTCGCCACCATGCCCAGCATGACCCCAGCGATGATCCGCCACGACGCCACGCCGGTGTAGACGATCAGCACGCCGCCGATGAGGCACGCAAGGGTCGAGGTTTCCCCGATCGAGCCTTGAATGGGGCCGAGAAATGCGTCCATCCAGGTCACGCCTTGCTCGAGGATGCCGGGCACCCCGCTCTCGGCGCCAATGGCGAGTGGGGTCGCGCCCGTGACGACGTCGATGGGGGGCGTCCACACGGACTCGCCAGACATCTCGACCGGGTATGCGAAGTAGAGGAACGCACGGCCCGCGAGCGCGGGGTTCATGAAGTTCTTGCCGGTGCCTCCGAAAACCTCTTTGGCCATCACGACGCCAAACGAAATGCCAAGCGCGACCTGCCACAGCGGGGTAGTCGCTGGAAGCGTCAGCGCGTAGAGGATTGAGGTCACGAAGAAGCCTTCGTTGATCTCGTGGTTACGGATGCCGGCAAACAGGACCTCCCAAACGCCGCCAGCTGCCAGCGTCATCAGGTAGATCGGCACGAAGTAGAGCATCCCGTAGAACGTTGCGGCTCCGATGCTGTTCGGGTCGTGCCCGATTCCGAGCGCGGCCATCAACGCCCCTCGCCAGTCGGTGGGTGCGGACAGGCCGAGCTCATCGATCGCGAGGTTCGCGTGGTAGCCCGTCGTCCACATCGCGAGCACCGCACACGGCAGGACGCCAATCACCACGAGGCCCATCACCCGCTTGAGATCGATCGCATCGCGCACGTGCGGTGCGTGGCGCGACACGTCCGGAGGCGAGTAGAAAAGCGTGTCGACCATCTCGTAGAGCGCTTGGTAATCTTCGAAGCGACCCCCTTGTTCGAAGTGGGGCGCGGCTCTGTCGAGGAGTTTTCGCAGTGGACGCATCAGCCGTCCTTCTCGATCAGGTCGAGGGATTCTCGCAAGAACGCGCCGTATTCGTACTTGCTGCAACACACGAACGAGCAGAGCGCGAGGTCTTCCTCGTCGAGCTCGAGGCAGCCGAGCGCCCGGGCCGTCTCAGTGTCTTGGACGATGAGGGCCTTGAGGAGAGGCGCGGGCAAGATGTCGAGCGGCATGACCTTCTCGAAGTTGCCGATGGGGATCATCGCGCGCGGACTACCGTGCTGCGAGGTCGTGAGCGGGAATCGGTAGCCCCGGCGACGCAGCGAACCGGCAAACGCCCGGATCGCCGAGTACTTGTCTACGCCGAGCGAGAGCCAATCCAGGAAATGGCGGCTTCGATCTTCGTGAAGCACGCTGATCTGGAGGTCATATGGACCGAGGTACCGGGCGCGCCCCGCCGCGCGGCGCCCACCGAGAATCGAGCCGGAGATCACCCGGCAATCGATCGGCTCGACCTCGCCCTTCAAAAGGTCCTGGGTGCTCGCGCCGACCCGCGTGCGCAGGAGCCGCGGTCGACGAACCAGGGGCCCTCCAAGGGCAACGATGCGCTCGGTGAAAAGCCGGCCGGTCGCGAAGAGCGAGCCGATCGCGATGACGTCCTGGTAGCTCAGGTGCCAAACCGACTTGTTCTCACCGACTGGGTCGAGAAAGTGGATGTGGGTCCCGGGGAGGCCCGCAGGATGGGGGCCGTCGAAAACGACGGGTGTCACCGATTCCACCTTAGGCAGCTCGAGCTCCGGCCCGGGCCCTTGGCAAACGTACACTTTGCCCTCCGTCAGACGGCTCATGACAGCTACCCCATCGGAGAATTCCCGTGTTCGCTCGCCGATGACAATGCGTGGGTCGCCCGCGAGTGGGTTGGTATCGATTGCAGTGACGAAGATCGAATGCGGGGACGCGTCCGCACCGGGAACCCCGCCGAACGGGCGTGTCCGAAAAGAGGTCCAAAGGCCCGAAGCGAGCAAGGTCGCCCGCGCTTCCTGCGGATCGAGCGTGGTCAGCGCGGCGCGATCGTGGGAAGCAAATGTCTCCTCTTCGTCGCCCTCGAGCCGGATCACCACGGACTGCAGCGACCTCCGCTCCCCGCGATGAATGGCGACCACCTCACCAGACCCCGGCGACGTGAACAGCACCTCTGGGTTGCTCTTGTCGGTGAGCAGCGGTTGCCCGAGGCGCACACGATCGCCGACTTCGACCATCAGCTGCGGGCGCAACCCCCGGTAGTCTTTCGCGACCAACGCTACCCAACCGACCGGGTTGGCATCTTCGATGCGTTGCTTCGGCGCGCCGGCAATGGGAATGTTGAGCCCTTTTCGAATCCTGATCCGCATCTGAGGTGGCGGGAGTCTAGCCCAAATCCAGCGACCAGGCGCGGAGTACTGTGAGGAATCATCGCGCGAAGAAGGCGCTAGGATTGCGCCGCGCACGGTAGAAAACGCAAGACATGCGCCAACTGGCGAGGTGTCCGTATCGCGGAAACGTGGTACGAGTTCGTCATGCGCTGGATTGCCTGCATTTGCATCATGGCCGCATTGGGGAGCTGCAAGGAAGAGCTCTATTTCATTCCGGGCACCGGAACGTTGCCGGACTGCAACGATCCGCCGGCTACGGACTTGAACGACAACCCCCAGTGGTACGACAATGGCACTGTCACGATCACCTCGACCGGCTGCGAAGCGACGGTACCGGGCGACGAGCACCAGTCCTGCGCTCTCGACTGGGTATTCACACAGACTGGCAACGACGTGACCATTGTGGTCGATGAGGAGTACCGGCTGGAGGGGCGGCTTTGCGGCGACCAGCTCTCCCTACGCGGAGGCTGGTGGCTACCGGTCCGGGACGAAGACGGCTTCTGCTACGAAGACGACTCGGCCGAAGAGGTCGGCATCATGTCGGACGGCAACGTCTTGACCGTGGCCGAAAACCCGATGGACGGAAGATTGCAGATGGTCGGCACATTATCGGTCCAAGGCCGTTGCAGTGCCGATTACGACGTCACCTTCGACCACAAATGAGCTAGCAGGGCGATTCTTCGTAGAGATGGCCCAGCACGTCTTCGCGGGAGAGGATGCCGACGATCCTAGCGCCGTCGAGCACGGGAAGGCGGCCGATGTTGTGGGCCGTCATTTGATCGAGCGCTTCGGTGAGGGGCGCATC
>CALJYC010000059.1 GCA_937984275.1 uncultured bacterium
GTATCCACCAACAAAAGCGGGTGGTGCGCGCGGATCAAGATCTCGAGCTCGCGTAGCTGGTCGGCCGATGGCGGGACTCCGAGAAGCACCACCCCAGGATCGGGGGTTGCCCGGGGGGTGTCAAACTTGTGTGAGTTGACAGCCGGTAAGGCGAATCTACACTCGTCCGCATGGCAACTCTGGGCGATAAACTAGTCGACAAGCGAATCGTGGAACGCAACATCACGAAGGGCTTGATTTCGAAGGAACAGTACGAACAACATTTGACCGACCTCGCGGACCGCGAAGGTGCGTACGACAATGTCGAGATCGACCCGGGCGATTCGACGGACGACTCAGCTGCGGAGTAGTTTGCATGAGTGAGGAAGACAGCGCGCCGCCAAGCATCGACTTCAACACCTTCATCTTGTCGTTGAGCACATCCGCGCTGATGAATCTCGGCAAGCTGCCCGGTGCCGAAGAAGATTCGACCGTCAACCTCGCCCACGCCAAACAATCGATCGACTGCATCGCGCTGCTCGAAGAGAAGACGAGAGGGAACCTCACCGGCGAGGAAGAACGCCTGGTTACCGAGGTGCTCTACGACCTGCGTCTTCGTTTCGTCGCGGCGGCGAAGGAAGCGGGTGACAAATGAGCGGCAAGACCACCACCCACTACCGAACTTGCAACCTCTGCGAAGCGATGTGCGGAGTCGAGGTCGAGATCGACGGCGAAGAAGTCGTGTCGATACGCGGCGACGAACGAGACGTCTTCAGCCGAGGTCACGTTTGCCCGAAGGCCACGGCGCTGAAAGACCTCTACGACGACACCGACCGCTTGAAGCAACCGGTACGACGCGTGGGGGATCGTTGGGAGCCGATCTCCTGGGACGAAGCGTTTACCGAAGTCGTGGATCGCGTCCAGAAGGTTCAGGAAGAGCACGGCCGGGATGCGGTCGGGGTCTACCTCGGAAATCCGAACGCGCATAACTTCGGCACACTCGTTTTCGGGCCTCCCTTCCTTCGATCGCTCGGCTCAAAGAACCGCTTCTCTGCGACCTCGTGCGATCAGCTGCCGCTCATGTTGGCTTCGTACTTCATGTTTGGGCATCAGCTGCTTTTCCCCGTCCCCGACGTCGACCGAACCGACTTCATGATGCTGATCGGCGCGAACCCGCTCGCGTCCAACGGCAGCATCATGGCCGCGCCCGGCATCAAGAAGCGCCTCGAGGCCATCGGCAAGCGTGGCGGGAAGGTCGTCGTCGTCGACCCACGCCGTTGCGAGACTGCCCGGGTCGCGGACGAGCACGTGTTCATTCAGCCGGGGACCGATGCGCTCTTCTTGTTGGGCCTGCTCCATGAAGTGTGCGCCGCAGGAGTCGACTTGGGCCGCATCTCCGACAGCGTGAAGAACGCCGATCGCGTCCTCGAGCTCGCGAAGGCCTACCCTCCCGAGCAAAGCGAAGCGGTCACCGGCGTGTCCGCCGAAACGGTCAAGCGGCTCGCGCGCGAGCTTCGAGCTGCGCCGAAGGCGGTGTTGTACGGCCGCGTGGGAGCCTGCACGCAAGAGTTCGGCGGCCTGTGCATGTGGCTGATCAACGTCCTCAACGCCGTAACGGGCAACCTCGACGAGCCCGGCGGGTCGATGTTTTCTTCGCCTGCGATCGATGTACGGGGAACGGTGGGCGGATTCGGCGCGGGCCGAGGCTCGTATGGCCGTTGGAAGAGCCGCGTCCGTGGGCTCCCGGAGTTTGGCGGCGAGCTTCCGGCCGCCGTCATGGCCGAGGAGATGCTCACCGAGGGCGAGGGCCGGGTTCGCGCGATGATCACGATCGCGGGGAATCCCGTCTTGTCGACCCCGAACGGCAGTCAGCTCGACCAGGGTTATGCCTCGCTTGATTTCGCCGTTTCGATTGACTTCTTCATCAACGAGACGAGCCGCCACGCAGATATCATCCTGCCGCCCGTGTCGCCGATTCAACGGAGCCACTACGACCTCGCGCTCTATCTGACCGCCGTGAGGAACGTCGCCAAGTACTCGCCTGCGCCATTTGCATTGAAGGACAGTGAGCTCGACGATTGGCAAATCCTCACCGAGCTGAGTTGCCGCCTCGCGGCGCGGCGGCACGGGAAACTGAGCAAGCAATACCTGACGGCAAAGGCGGCGCAAAAGGCCGGACCGGAGCGAGTGCTCGACATCGGTCTACGGCTCGGCGCTTACGGCAAACGGTTCAACCCGCTCGGGACCGGTCTTTCGCTTGGCAAGCTCAAGAAGAACCCGCACGGCATCGATCTCGGTCCACTGCAATCGACGCTCCCCGAGGTGCTCCCCACCCAACACGGGCCGATCGATTTGGCGCCCGACCTCTTCGTCGAGGACCTCGACCGCCTGCGAGCCCGCTTCCTGACAGCAGGGTCCGCCGCGACCGATGGGCAACTCCTGCTGATCGGCCGGCGGCAACTCCGGAGCAACAACTCCTGGATGCACAACAGCCGACGCCTCATGAAAGGCAAGTCGAGGTGCACGATCATGATCAATCCGGACGACGCCGAACGCCTGGGCGTGAAGTCGGGTGACACGGTGACGCTGAGCTCACGGGTCGGGAAGGTCAGTGCGCCTGCCCAGGTGACCGGCGACATGATGGCCGGCGTGGTGAGCCTCCCTCACGGCTTCGGACACGGGCGCGATGGCGTGCAACTGAGCGTGGCCACCGATCACCCCGGCGTGAGCGTCAACGACCTCACCGACGACCAACTCATCGACGTGCTCAGCGGCAATGCAGCGTTTAGCGGCGTGCCCGTCACGCTCCAAACGGCCGCACAAGTCGCAGCGGCCGAGTGAGCCAAGATTAGCGGCGAGCCAATGCTAGCGGCGGCGCTTCATCGGCAAGCGGGGCTGCCTGATACGCACCGGAACGGGTGCGGGGGGCGGGCTGAGCAAACCCTCGACTGCGTCGACCAAGGCATCCAAAACCTCGCGTACGCGATCCGAGAGCTTTTTCGTCTTTTCGGCCACCTTAGTTTCATAATGGGCTCACCAGTGACCGTGTCAACAGCTACCGCAGGATTGTCCAACAATTCCCAGCCCCAGGAGTGCGCATGCATGTTCACTTGATCGGGGTGGCGGGCACGGGAATGAGCGCGCTGGCAGCGCTACTCGTCGAAGCGGGGCATCGGGTGAGTGGAAGCGACACCGCGTTCGACCCCCCAGTGGGGCCGTACCTCGAAGGGCTCGGCATTCAATGCCTAGAGGGTTGGCAGAGCTCAAACCTGGCGGCAAACCCCGATTTGGTCGTCGTCGGCAACGTCTGCCGTCGGGACAATCCCGAGGCACAGGAGGCTATGACGCGCGGGCTTCCAACCGTGTCGATGCCAGGCGCGCTCGCAGAGCACGTGCTTTCACGCCGCAAGCCCTTGGTGGTTGCCGGCACCCACGGCAAAACGACGACCGCGACGTTGCTCGCATACCTGTTGCAACAGGCTGGGACGGACGCGGGATTTTTCATCGGCGGAATTCCGTTGAACTTCGAGCGAAGCTCTCGCTTGGGAAGGGAGGGTGCGCCGTTCGTGATCGAAGGGGACGAGTACGACAGCGCATTCTTCGAAAAGGTCCCCAAGTTTTGGAGATACCGGCCGGCCGCGGCGATCCTGACCTCGATCGAATACGACCACGTCGACATCTTTCCGGACGCAGACGCCTATGTCAGCGCGTTTCGAAAGTTCGTGGCGCTACTTCCGAAGGACGGTTGGCTGTTCGCATGGGCCGGCGACCCCCTCGTCCGCGAAGTCGCATCGGCAGCGCCGTGCAAGGTGCGGTTCTATGCCCTCGACGGTGACGAGTGTGGCGACATCCAACCAATGTGGCTCGGAATGCTTGCTCCGGGAGGCGCCATGGATTTATTCGGGGGCGGCTCGCTGTGCGGACGCGCCAACTTGCCATTGGTCGGCCGCCACAATGCCCGCAACACCGTCGCCGCGCTAGCGATGGCAAGCGAAGCGGCCGGGGCCCCGCTCGACAGGTTGATTGCCGCCCTCCCCGGCTTCCGCGGGACCAAACGCCGCCAGGAGCTCGTGGGGATCACGAACGGCGTGCACGTCTACGACGACTTTGCGCACCACCCGACGGCGGTGAAGGAGACGCTGGCCGGCTTCAAAGAGCGAGCGCGGGGAAAATTGATCGCGGTCTTCGAGCCACGAAGCGCCACGGCGTCGCGGCGCTTGCATCAAGAGGCGTATCCAGCTGCGTTTGGTCCGGCGGACGTGTGCATCCTGGCGCCCGTGGGACGGAGTGAGATCGCTGCGGAAGAGAAGTTGGACACACATGCGATCGCGGAGGCGATCACGAATCGCGGGGATCAGGCGCGTGCGTGCGCGAGTGTGGAGGAAGCAGTCGACGCAGCCGCGGCAGCGGCAAAGCCTGGGGACACGATCGTGGTGATGTCGAACGGACGGTTCGAGGATGCACCGGACCGGATTCTGCTGGCGCTACTCCAGCGCTGACACCCCGTCGCCCCGACGCTAGCTCCTAGGATAAGGCGTGGTGGCTTTGCCAGCGTCCTTCCAGCCTTTGATGCCTTCACGCATGATGTGCACGTTCTCGTATCCGCTCGTGGAGGCTCGCTCGGCGGCGGCATCAGAGGCGGTGCAGTTCGTGTTCGAGCAGTAGAAGATCAGGCCCTTGGTCTTGTCTTCCGGAAGCTGCGCGAGCTCGTACTTGTACGACGACGTCAGGATGATCGCATTGGGGACAGTGCCGTTCTTTTCGCGCGTGCTCTCGGAGTTTGCGTCGACCGCAAAGGCGCCGGATTGAAGCGCCTTGTCGGCGTCCGCGACCGAGATCTCCGGGACGGCTTCGGTGTTGTCAGCCGGGGCAGCTCCGGTCGCGGCGGCCGGGCTCGCGTCTTTGCAGCCCAGGGCGAGGGTGATGAGGGCAATGGAGAGGAGGAGTATTCGCATGGCGAAAGTCTAGAGCTAGCGGTCGGGCGAGCAAGGGCAGGATGCCACGAGCTCACCGGCAGTGGATCGGGGCTTCCTCGAGCTCGGGCGGCATTTTTTCCCAGTCGTAGCCCTCTTTGCCTCGTTTGTAGGCCAAGTCGAACAGCTCTGTCATGTACTCCGTATCAAACTCCTCGGTCGACTCCTTGGTGAACTCAGCAGGGATGTACGCGAGATTGAAGTCTAGCCCGTCACGGCAGGTCTGCATATACATGCGATAGAGGTCGCCGATGCCTTGCGTGCGAACGAGCGACTGGAGCGAACGCCCCGCGATTGGGATGAGCCTGTTCGGGATATGTTTGTACATCGGAGCGAGACGGGAGTTCCGGATCACGTAGACTTTCGGTCGGCCCGGCACCGCAAGCCGTTCGAGCACTTCGTCGTAGTCGATGCCCACGGGGTAGAGGAACATCTGCGAAGCAGCGCCGCCGTCGACGTGCAATTCGTCGTACTGCTTGCCGTCCACTTCGACCGGGATGAGCACCGGAGCGAACATCGCAGGGATGGATGCGGAGGCGAGGAGGATCTTTCGGATGAGCTCTAGGGCATCGGGATGGCCGCTGTTTGCGATCGCGCCGAGGCGCCAGATCACGGGCCTCATCGAATCGAGATTCGCCGTGCCGATGCTCAATGAGCGGCCCTCCCGGTGCGCCGCGGCGATCTTCTCCATCACTTCTTCGTCCACGTGCTTCGCAATCAAAGCTTGAAGCGGCTCGGTGGTGGCCAGGCCGTCGGTACGGAGGGCCCGAATGATCCCACGCTTCTTGTACACGTCGTCCGGCTTGAGCTTCGAGGAGACGATCTGCAGCACATCGTCGTACTCCGGTCCAAGGAACGCAAACGGCGCAACGAGCGCTCCTGCGCTAATGCCGGTCACTGCAGTGAACTCCGGCCGGTTG
>CALJYC010000060.1 GCA_937984275.1 uncultured bacterium
ACCGCTGCCGCGATCGCGAGGTCGAGGCCGGCGCCTGTTTTCGGGAGATCTCCCGGCGCGAGGTTCAACACCAGGTGCCGTGGCGGAAACGCGAACCCGATCGACGACAATGCGGCCCGCACTCGAATACGGCTCTCCCGAACCCCTCGCTCGGGAAGCCCGACGATGTCGAACCCGGGCAGCCCCTCGCCGAGCCGCACCTCGACTTGCACAGGATTGGCTTCGATTCCGATGAGGCACGCGGCATGCGCAGTGGCGAGCATGCGCGTGTGAAGAGCACAAGGCGTGCCAGGGGTCGGGCTAAAGACACCGCGGACTTGCGAGCGCTCGATTGACGGGAGAGCAGGGCCTCGTCAGCGCCCGCCACCCGCCATCGACCAGCTCGAAGCCACTCAACTGCGCCCGGCCGTATCCCAGCCGCCGGTCTCGATCCAAGCCCGGGTCTCGTCCCACAGTCGAGTTGCGACGCCTACGTCGGCGGCGTCTTCACCCGGCTCGGCCGGCGCGCAGTCCTGATAGTAGAGACCGCCCCGCACTGCCGGGTGTGTCGCGCAATGAATCGACGTTTGTGCGCCCTCTTCGGGGCTCTTCAGAAAAAATGCCTCGACCGGCGCGAGTGCTGTGCGGAGCCTCGTCGCCCAGCCGATTCCCTCGAGGCCTTTGTCGGCTACCTTGGTGAACACCGAGCCAGGGTGCAGGCTGTAGGCTTGGAGGTTGGCGTTCTTTGCGTAGCGGCGCTGCACCTCGTTGGCCATGTGCGTGAGCCCGAGCTTCGAGTTGCCATAAGCAGCCCAGGAGCCGTAGGGCCTCGTCCTGCCGAACATGTCCTCGTTCGAGCCCTTGACCAGCAGGTGGGACACAACGTTGACGATTCGTGCGTCTCCGCTTTGCTGCCCGGTCTTCACGAGTAGCGGAAGAAGCAGGTGCGTGAGCTGCGCGGTGCCGAGGTAGTTGGTGCTCCAGTGGATCTCGAAGCCGTCGTCCGTGAGCCGGGGATCTTTCCATTGAGCGAGTAAGTCCAAATGGACGCCGGCGTTGTTGACCAGGATGTCGAGGCGTTCGCCGTGGGTATCGAGAAACCAACGCGCAAACTCGGCGACCGACTCGCGATCCAGTAGATCCATCGGGTGTCCGTAGACCCGCTCACGGTCCTGGGGCTTCTGCAGCTTCGCGCGAATCTGCTCGACCGTTCTGTCGGTATTCGAGCGCGTCGTGACTACGACGGTCGCGCCAAACGACGCCAGGGATTTGGCGGTGGCGAAGCCGATCGATTGAGGGCTCGCGCCTGTGACGATCACCGTCTTGCCGCTGAGGTCTGCGCCATCGGCGTAGGGCCTCTTTACGAAGAGACTACGAATGCGATTGCGAATCCCGCTCGGCTGCGCGTTGAGCGCCGCGTCGACTGTGATTTCTGGTTCGAAGGTGACCATTCGGGGATGTCGGCTTGGGTTGTCGCGGTGCGGGTTTCAGAAAGGAAGCATGTCCCTTAGTTTGGCGTAGGTTCGGAGCGTGGGTTCGATGCTTAGTTCGCGGTCTAGGAGGCGGAAGTCTTGGACTTCTAGGTAGATGCCTATGTCGTGGCGGGAGTCGAAGTAGCGGAAATCGAAGGAGAGGGCTTTGCCCAGCGTGACGCCGCCTCGGACGACTTCCGGGTACCCGGCGGCGGTGATGTTGGCGGCGAGCTCGTCCATACCGCGCTGGTAGATGCCGACGTGGTGGAAGGCGATGTCGGTGTCTTGCAGGGCGCGGCTGTAGTGCTCGGTGCCGTGGCCGGGTCCAAGGAACTCGACCTGCCGGTCGCCGGCGTATCCGAGTGCGACCTCGAGCTTGCAGTCTTTGATGAGCTCGCCGCGCTCCACCCAGTTGGGAGCGGGAATGGTCACGTGCAGGAAGGGGCCGGCGCCCAACGCTTCAGCGCGGCGTACGCAGCTGGCGACGTCACGGGCCGCGATCGCGTATTGCTGCGGGAACTTGAGACCAAGCTGATAGAAGAAGTCGCGCGGCATCCGTTCTTCGACGTGGGGACAGGAGAACTCCTTCAGCACGTCATCCAGCACGCGGTTGCTCGTTTCCATCGTTCGATCCTCTCAGAAGTAGCTCTTGGCGGCCTTGAGGGCTCGGCGCACCGTCGTGATCGCTCGGTACGCGTTGGGCAGCTTGGGCTCCTTGCCTTCTACCAGAGCGTGGTGCCTCGAGTGAGCGAGGATGACCGGCGTGAGCAGCGGTCCGATTCGCTTCACTAGATGACGGGCTACGCCGAGCTCGGCGCTCACTTCATCGAAGTACTGCGCTGCATCGCGCCGCTGGTAGTCGAGGATCGCCTGGGACTGTTCGGAGTCCACCCAGTCGGTCAAGAAGAGCGCGTCGCCAAAGGCCGACTTTGGCAACGGCGCAAAGCCCATTGCGCCAAACGCCATGTTCATGAACTCGCGGTACCGGTAGCGGTTACGCTCGCCGCCGCCGAGGCAAAGCGTCCTGCCGATGACCTCCTCGGTGACCACGAGCGAGTTGGCGATGCCGAGCGCTTGGTCCTTCGGGTGGGTGAACTCGACTCGCATGTCCGGATGCATGTCGAACACGAACGGGGAGAGCGCGCCCGGAGCGACCGGTGGCGTCATGGCAATGCGAAAGATGACCGTGTCGAGGCTCGAGCTCGCGAGCATCGCCTCACACTCTGCTTTTTGGCGCGAGTAGTTGTCGCTCGGAGAGACCTCTTCGTCGGCGCGTCGCGGGCGGTCGACCTCGTCGTTGCGGCCCCAAATTGCAGCGGTCGAGGTGAAGGTCAGACGCGGTGGCTCCTGCTGCGCTTCGCAGGCTGCGATGATCGAGCGCGTAGCGACCACGTTGACCGCGTATCCGAACGCCTGGTCGACGTCGGTTGCAGGCGGCACGATCGCGGCCAAGTGGATCACATGGTCCATGCCGGCAACGACCTCACGGACGAGGGCTTCGTTGCAGATGCTGCCGAAGTGCATCTCGACGCGATCGCCCCAGCGCGAAGCCACCTTGCGACCTCCGGATGTGTCCAAATCGAGCGCCCGAACCGAATAACCTCGCTCCACGAGAAGGTCGACGACGTTTGCGCCGATGTTCCCGCAGGCGCCGGTGACGAGAACCCGCTTCATGAGATCTCCTTGGCAAGCTGTTCGAGGGCCACATGAAACGCTTCGATGGTGCGCTCGATGTCTTCGTCGGTGTGGACTGCCGAGATGAAAAACTTCTCGGCGGCCTTCAGCACGCCCTGCTGCAACAGAAGATCCGAGAAGCGGATGTTCTTGTAGAAGTCGGAACCCTTAGACGACTGGTGATCGTAGGGCTCGTCCTTGGTGAACCAGATCTCGAACACGCTTGG
>CALJYC010000061.1 GCA_937984275.1 uncultured bacterium
CAGCTCCTCGCCCAGCCACGCGGCGTTGGTGTTCACCAACTCACCACGGGTGAGCTCGGTGCCAATCGATAACACGGCGGTGGTCATGAGGGTCGGTGAGTGTCCGCAAAACCGCGAGACCCGTCAACCGCTTTGCCCTCACAAGCGGATGTGGTAGCGACCTGGAAGCTTTTCCGCGCTTCTCGTGTTGATGGGAGTCAGATGAACCGGATTTTGATGGGTACAGCAGTAGGGGTGCTCGTTGGCGCCGCAACGCTCCTCGAAGGGGGCCACGCGGTTGCCGAGCAAAGCACGGCCGCCCTCTCCAACCTACAGGTGAGCCGCGCCACGCTCGACAACGGCCTTCGCGTGGTCATCAACCAAGACCATACCGTTCCCACGGTCGCCGTATCGGTCTACTACGACGTGGGATCGCGTAACGAAGTGAAGGGGCGCTCCGGCTTCGCGCATCTGTTCGAGCACATGATGTTTCAGGGCTCGGCCAACGTGGGGAAAGGCGAGCACTTCAGCCTCATCATCAACCGCGGCGGCAGCGCAAACGGAACTACCAGCAACGACCGCACGAACTACTTCGAAACCCTGCCGTCGAACGAGCTCGCACTCGGCCTGTGGCTCGAGGCCGACCGGATGCGGTCGCTGGCGATTACCCAGGAGAACTTCGAGAACCAACGGATGACGGTGATGGAAGAGCGCCGCCAGCGGATCGACAACCAACCGTACATTCCGAGCATGCTTCGCATCAACGAGCTCGCCTACGGTGACTATTGGCCGTACGCCCACTCGACCATCGGCGACATGCAGGACTTGATCGACGCGCCCCTCGAAGCTGTCCAAGAGTTCTTCGACACGCACTATGCGCCCAACAACGCAGTGCTGAGCATCAGTGGGGACTTCGACATCGAGGAGGCGATGCGGTTGGTCGAGAAGTACTTCGGCGACGTTCCGGCCCGAGAGACACCGGCCTACGCCGAGCCTGCGCCGCCCGAACAGACCGCTGAGCGGACCGAGACGATGTACGACGCGAACGCCACGCTCCCGGCGTTCCACCTCGGGTATCACATCCCTCCGAGCCGCACGCCCGACCACTACGCGCTCGAGATACTGGCGATGGTGCTCGGCGACGGCGAATCGAGCCGCCTGTATCAAACCCTCGTCAAGCGGAAGGAGATCTGCCAGGACGTCGCGGTCGGCACCGATGACCGGCGCGGGCCAGATCTATTTTCCTTCTGGGCGGTGATGGCGAGCGGCCACGCTCCGCAAGACGCACAGAATATCGTTTTGGCCGAGCTCGAGTCGATCGCCAAGAAGGGCGTGACGGATCGTGAGCTCGAAAAAGCAAAGAACCGAATCCACGCGGCTTTCGTGTTTGGGCTGCAGTCGAACATGGCGCGTTCACAGCACCTGGCGGAGTTCGAGCTCTACTGGGGTGACGCGAATCTGCTCAAATTAGAGCTCGACCACTACCTCGCGGTATCCATCGAGGACATCAAGCGCGTGGCAGGCACGTATTTCGAGGCGACCCAACGCACGGTGCTCGACGTGTTGCCTGGCACCGCCCCGGATTCGGAGGAGAAATGACGATGTGGCTTCGATTCCGTCTGGCCAATCTGATCGTCGGCGGCCTATGCGCGTTGTCGCTGTTGGTGGCTTGCGGCGGTTCCAAGGGGAGCGCGGGCGCCGAGCTCGAAACAGCGAAAGACGCGCAGCAAAAGGCGCAGCCAGAGCGTGAGCCCCCGCCCGCGCCTAGCGAACCAAAGGACATGTCGCTTCCGCCGGTGCACGTCGCCGACCTCGACAACGGCCTGCAGTTCAACACGATCGTCACCGATCAGCTTCCGGTGGTGTACGCCACGCTCGTCATCCGCAGCGGTGGCGAATCGGATCCGGCGAGGCTCCCGGGTCTGGCCGGCCTGGTCGCTCAAATGCTCAAAGAAGGTACGACGAAGCGATCGAGCGCAGAGATCGCCGAGCAGATCGAGTTTCTGGGCGCCGATCTCTGGGCGAGCTCGGATGAAGAGAACACCTACGTCGGTGTTCGGGCGCTTACCGAACAGTTCGACGTGGTCATGGCCATCCTCGCCGAGGTCGCGGGCACGCCTGCCTTCAACAGCAAAGAGCTCGAGAAGCTCAAGCGACGCGAGCTCGATCGCCTGGCGCTCTCCGAGCGGGAGCCCCGGTACATCGCCCGACGTACTTTCTATCGTCAGCTGTACGGCCAGCATCCCTACGGAACGGTCGATACCACTCCACCGGCGGTGAAGAGGGTCCGGCGTCAAGACATGGTGCGCTGGCACCGTGAGCACTTCGTTGGCAAGAACGCGTTTCTGGTCGTCGCCGGCGATGTCGACCCAGACCATGTGGCCGAAGCAGCACAAAAGACGTTTGGCGTCTGGAAGGCCGGCAAGCGCTCCGTCCCGACGTACAGCGAACCGCCACAGCCCACCAACCGCAACATCCTGGTCGTCGATCGCCCCGGATCCGTTCAGTCGGTCATCTACATCGGCAACCTGGCGATCGCGCGAGCCAACCGCGAGTGGATCCCCCTCATGGTCTCAAATCAGGTGCTTGGGGGTTCGGCAGCGTCCCGGCTCTTCATGGACCTCCGCGAGAAGAGGAGCCTGACGTACGGCGCGTACAGCTCCATCGGTGAGCGCGTAGATATCGGTCCGTTCGTCGCCTACGCCTCGGTCCGGACCGAGGTCACGACTGAAGCGATCGGCGCCTTCTTCGAGCACCTCGAGCGCATCCACCAGGAACCGGCCGAGCCCGAAGAGCTGGTCAACGCGAAGCGCTATTTGAGCGATTCATTCCCACTCAAGGTCGACACGCCGGGCAAGCTTGCCGAGCTCGTCGTCGAGCTGCGGACCTTTGGGCTGCCCGACGACTACTGGGACCGATATCGCCAGGCGATCCGCAAGACCAGCGCATCCGAGGCGCAGTACGTCGCGCGAAGCTACATCCGGCCCAAGGACTCATTGGTCGTGATCGTCGGACAGGCGGCGGATTTCGCGCAATCGCTTCAACAGTTCGGGCCGGTGACGGTGGTCTCACCCGACGGCGAGATCAAAGCCAAGTTCGACGACAAGCGACCGAACGCTGGCGCCACTGGTGCACAGCGTGGTCCCATCGATTAGAGTCAGAGCATGTGCGGAATCGTTGGTCACGTAGGTGCCGAGAAGGCGACGCCTATCCTGCTCGACGGGCTTAGGCGACTGGAATACCGGGGTTACGACTCCGCGGGACTGGCCGTCCATGCAAGCGACGGCATCGAAATCGTCCGTGCGGTGGGCAAGCTCCGCAACCTCGAGAAGGCGCTCTCAGAGAAGGGCCTCCTCGGTACGGTCGGCATCGGGCACACGCGGTGGGCGACCCACGGCCGCCCATCCGAAGTCAACGCGCACCCTCATATCGCAGGCCCCATCGCGGTGGTGCACAACGGCATCATCGAGAACCACCTGGAGCTGCGGGCCGAGCTCGAGGCAAGCGGCTTCACCATCGCTAGCGACACCGACACCGAGATCATCGCCCACTTGATTCACCGAGAAACCCAGGCCGGGCACGACATGGTCACGGCGATTCGCCATTCGCTCGGGCACGTGGAGGGTGCATACGCCATCGCGGTCCTCTCCGAGCGAGAGCCGAACCGCATCGTGGTGGCGAAGAGCGCCTCCCCGCTCGTGATCGGTGTCTCCAACGGCGCGACATACTGCGCGAGCGACATTCCTGCGCTTCTTCCCTACACCAACGAGATGGTGTTTCTCGAAGACAGCGAAATCGCCGTGCTCGAGGCCGAGGGCTTCACGCTGACGAAGCTCGACGGCACTCCGGTGAGCCGTCGCTCCAGGAAGATCTCTTGGTCGCCAGTCATGGCCGAGAAGGACGGATACAAGCACTTCATGCTGAAGGAGATTTTCGAGCAGCCGCGCGCGCTCGAAGACACCCTGCGCGGCCGACTCGATCGCGAGAACGCCGACATCTTTACACCCGAGATCGGCCTGAGCGAAGACGACGCCAAGCGCATCGACCGCGTGATCCTCCTGGCCTGCGGCACGAGCCACCACGCGACCATCGCTGGGCGGTACTGGCTCGAAGAGCTTGCGAAGGTTCCCGCGATCACCGAGCTCGCAAGCGAGTTCCGAGGTCGCGACGCGGTCGTTGGTGAGGGCGACTTGGTGATCGCGGTGAGTCAGTCCGGCGAGACGATCGACACCCTCATGGCCGCCAAAGAGGCCAAGGAACGGGGGGCCAAGGTCCTCGCAATCGCCAACGTGAATGGCAGCGCGATTCCGCGAATGGCCGATGCGAGCTTCTACACGCACGCCGGTCCAGAAATCGGCGTCGCCTCCACCAAGTGTTTCATGACGCAGCTCGCGAACCTGTTGATGTTCAGCATCTGGCTCGGGCGGCGCCGTGGGACGATCGACGACGCGCAGGCTGCTGAGCTCGTCGAGGGGTTGGCGCGTATCCCGCATGTGATCGCAGAGCGGCTTCGCGAAACCCACTTGATGGTCACTGATATCGTTCGTGATTTCTCCGAGGCTCGTGATGTGCTCTTCCTCGGCCGTGGTCTCAGCTTCCCGATGGCGCTCGAAGGCGCGCTCAAGCTCAAAGAGATTTCCTATGTGCACGCCGAAGGCTATGCCGCGGGAGAGATGAAGCACGGGCCGATCGCACTGCTCGATGCGCACGTGCCGGTGGTCGTGCTCATGCCTCAAGACCGACACTACGACCGCGTGTCGAGCAACATGCAAGAGGCACGGGCTCGCGAGGCAAAGATCATTGGCGTGACGACCGCAGGCGACACGCAGGCGCAGAGCCTTTGCGATCGTTTCGTCGAGGTCGCCCCAACCCACGAGGCGCTCAGTCCTTTCGTCACAGTCGTGCCGCTGCAGCTCTACGCGTACTGCGTCGCGGACCACAAGGGCACTGATGTCGACCAGCCTCGCAACCTCGCCAAGACCGTCACCGTCGAGTGAGGCGCGTCGGCCATGAAAGTCGGACTTCTCACAACTGGCTTTCCGCGCTTTGAGGGTGACTGTACCGGCTCGTTCCTCCTGACCCTGGCGCGCGCCGTGGTCGACCACGGTCATACGGTTCGGGTGTTGACCCCGGAGCCGCGGTACCGTCGCGCGGCTCCGCGGTGGCCCGGAATCGAGGTGAGATGGGTCCCGTACGCCCGACCACGCGCCTTGCAGCAGACGTTCTACGGCAGCGGCGCACCAGACAATTTGCGGTTGCGACCAGCAAGGTGGGCAGGCGCTGCAAGCTTTGCGGGCGCGCTCTGCCG
>CALJYC010000062.1 GCA_937984275.1 uncultured bacterium
TACCCTTACCTCACGCCAGAATTCTTCGAGCTCGCGCCGTCGACTCTCGGTGGCTCTCCGGTCGTGTTCGCGGCAAAGGACGAAGGCCGAATGGTTGCGGCATCGGTCAATTTTGCCAAGGGCGGGCACCTTTACGGCCGCTATTGGGGCGCAACGCAAAGACACGACATGCTCCATTTCGAGCTCTGCTACTATCGGCTCATCGAGCACGCCATCGACCATCGCATGCGCCGTTTCGAAGCAGGCGCGCAGGGTACGCACAAGCTGCGGCGTGGCTTGATGCCCGTCCCCATCCATAGCGCACACTGGATTCGTCACCCCGTGCTCGGGCAAGCCGTTGCCGATTTTCTTCCGCGCGAAGCGTTCTCTGTGCAGCAGCAGATCCGAGAGCTCAGTCATCATGGCCCCTTCCGACGACGCGACGATGGCGAAGTAACGCGGACCCGAGCGCCCGGATGACCCTGCTCTTCGTCTACGTCGGGATCGCACTCGGTGTCTCGTTCCTGTGTTCGATCCTCGAGGCAGCGCTCCTCAGCATCACCCCGGCACACCTGGCCAAGCTCGAGCAGGACCGGCCCAAGGTCGGCGCACGGCTGCGCGCACTCAAGACCCACGTCGACCGACCGCTCGCCGCGATCCTCAGTCTCAACACCATCGCCCACACAGTCGGCGCGGCTGGTGTCGGCGCGGAAGCGCAACGGCTCTGGGGGTCCGAGGTGCTGGCCATCACGTCAGCAGTCCTGACGTTGTTGATCCTCTTTCTCTCAGAGATTATTCCAAAGACGCTGGGCGCGCTGTACTGGCGCCGTCTCACTGGATTCATCGCTGCCGTCTTGCCGCCGCTGATTCTGATCTTGCTTCCTTTGGTCTGGCTCGCCGAGGCCACAACCGGTTTCATGCGGCGTCGGCGGGTCACGGAAAACCTCTCCCGCGAAGAATTCGCGGCGTTGGCCCGCGTCGGAGAAGAGCAGGGGGTGTTTGACGAGTCGGAAATGAGAATCCTCCGCAACCTGTTTCTCTTCGGCTCGCTGCGCACGAGAGACATCATGACGCCGCGCACCGTGATGTTTGCGCTCGAGGAGAACACGATCGTGCGGGATGCGATTGCAATGCGCGGCTCCATGGTTTTCTCGCGCGTTCCGATTTGGAAGGGAACCCCCGACCAGATCACCGGATACATCTTGAAAGACCAGCTGTTGCTACGCGCTGCGCGTGACGAGCTCGATGTGCCGGTCCGTGCCTTTGCGCGAGAGGCGCTGATTGTACCCGATACCGTGGCACTGCCTGCTCTCTTCGAGAAGCTCCTCGACAACCGCGAGCACATCGCGGTGGTCGTCGACGAATACGGCGGCGTGGACGGCGTCGTCACGATGGAAGACGTTCTCGAAACGCTCATCGGGCTCGAGATCGTCGACGAGATGGACTCCGTCAAAGACATGCGCGCAATGGCCCGCGCCAAGTGGGAGGCGCGCGCCAAGCACATCGACAGCAAGCCGCCCGAGGTGCCCACCCCCTTGGACCCCGCCCAGGGCTCATGAGGGCTTCGCTCACGGGCGACGGTATTCCGGCTTCACGCGCCGAGCGATGGTTCTATGCTCTCAAGCCCGCAAGCTGGCCGAAGTTGTTCGTTCCGGCGCTCTTTGGGCAGATCCTCGGTGCGCGCCCGGCAGAGGGGCTCGGCTTGGCGGCACTGTGCTGGGGGCTCGCTTTCACGGTGCTCGGGCTCGGCTTCATCGTCTTGCTGAACGATTGGGGCGACCGCGATGTCGATGCGATCAAGCGGAAGATGTTCCCCGATGGGTGCTCGCCGAAGACGATCCCCGACGGCATTCTCGATGCACGCTCGGTCGGGATCGGAGGTCTTCTCCTCGGAGGCGGCACACTGCTCGTCGCAGCCGGCGCCGAGTCGGCCCTGCACCGCTCCCTCGCGTTCGAAGCCGGACTCGGTTGCATGTTGATCTTCGTGGCCTACACGCTGCCACCGATCCGGCTGAACTACCGGGGCGCGGGGGAGCTTCTAGAGATGCTCGGGGTTGGTGCTGCGCTCCCGCTCTACAACGCCTACCTCCAGGCGGGCGCCATCGCTCCGCGCGTCTGGCCGTGGCTCGCGGGGTTCTCCATGTTGAGCCTGGCTAGCGGGGTCGCTAGTGGGCTCTCCGATGAGGAGAGCGACCGCGCCGGGGGGAAGCGAACCATCGCGTCCGTTTACGGTAACGCCGCCGCGCGCCGTCTGAGCGAAGCGTGCGTGTTGCTCGGGGGCGGAATCTGGGTTGCCGGGGGTTTCTTGAGACCCGATTGGGTTCCCGTCTGGGCCGTCGCACCCGCCGCGGCGATCGTCGTGTGGAACTTCGTTGGGATGCGAAAGGCCAGCCACGCGGCCGTCACCAACGCGTTTCAGGCACAGGGCGTGTACAAACGCTTCCTTCATCGAGCGATCTGGCATAGTACGACGGTGGCTGCGGTGCTCCTGTGGCTACGACCGGGATTGGCATGACGGCGCGTGCGATACAGAAGACGAGCACTCCTCTGGCGGAGGTGCAGGCTAGGATCGAGCAGAGCCCCCTGGGCGCGTTGACCCTCGACCCCGGCCGTTCGTCCGCGACCTCGCTGACCGAGGTCGTCTCCGAGCTCGCCGATTCGCGCCAGTCACCGCACTTGGCGGCCGCGGCGTCGGCGGTCGCAGAAGCACAGCTACAAAGCTTCCCTGACAATCTCTTCTGGGATTTCGACTTCTATCTGGCGTCGATTCACCGTCATGCAACGGCCACGTCCGACTATGCGAGTTACTTGGAAAACGTCGCGCGCATCACGGTTGGCCTGATGGTGCTTCACGGCCAACAGTCGGCGATTCGGTTTCGGTATGTACACGACTTCATGTACGGGTTTGACTGGGCCCGTTGGGTTCGGCGCGAGCCTCGGGCGCGCCGCGAGGTCGAGCCGTTTGGCCTCGACTTTCTGCGACAGAGCGAAAACCGGGGCCGGGACATCGTCACGCTGATCGATGCCGATGACAACTGGTACCCGAGGCTCGCCGATGGCGCTTCGCGCAATCCATTTCCGTTTTCTCGTGAGCCCGATGACGAGCTGCTGCTCTATCGGCTGCTTGCCGAGCGCGGCGACGTCCCGGTCGAAGTGTGGCGCCTCGATGCCCGACCCGACGCGAGTCGAGATTTCGACGCGCTTCGTCAGGACGCGGCCGAGTCGCTGGGCTTAGGCCGCTAGAGCTTTAGAACCATCGCGAGCATCCACAACGCAACCAGTAGATTGAGCGCGATGCTCGACCACCAGGCGGCGCGGAACGGATCTTCGGCACGCGCGCCGGCTAGCAGAGGCAGCAGCGGCACGATCGCCACGACCGCTTTGGCCGGAACCGAAACCCATGGCGTCCAAAGGAAGACGCCAAACGCGGCAAAGGCAACTCCGGCGGAGGCAAAGCGGCGCGCGGACTGCGTGCCGTGCCGAACGGGCCAGGTGTTCTTGTGGGCGCGCGTGTCATCGTCGACGTCGGGAAGAGCGGTCAAGACGTTGCTGCAAACGCCGAGCAGCGCGGCGGGCGCAATGACCCATCCTGGCGCGAGCACGCCCTCGACTTGCAGGTAGTAGCCGAGAGAAGGGAGGCCGATCCCCACTCCGGCGCCCTGCAGGAGCTCGCCACCACCGCGATAGCTCAAGCGCGCGGGGGCAAAGCTGTAGAGCCACATCAGCAGGAGGGCGGCAACGCCGTAAATGGGCGTCCAGACGCGTCCGGCGAGTGCCAATGCGCAGGAGTAGAGCAGAAGAAGAACGGCCGCTGCTCGGGCGGCGCGAGCGACCTGCTGCGGCGTGAGCTTGCCTTCGGGGATGACGCCGGACCCTCCGGAGAGGAGCGTTCGTCGACCGCTATCGGCCTCGTGGTCCGCGAAGTCGTTCGCAAAGATGACGAAGAGATGGTCCAGCACGCCCCACACCAACGCCGCCACGAACCAGCGCCAATCGAAGTGTCCGGTCACGTGCCAGGCGGCCACCTGTCCTAGGACCAGGGGCACGGCGATGTTGACGTGCGCGAGAGGCCGCGACGCTTGGATCCAGCTCTTCATACCGCTCACGTCCCTCGATATCACGTTTCGATCCTGCTAGGTGTTCGACGTGCACGCGCCCACCCGGGAACCCCTCATGCGACCGGTTCAGTTCTTCACCGGCAAGGGTGGTGTGGGCAAGTCCACGGTCCTCGGTGCTCTCGCCAAGGCTGCAGCGCGAGGGGGAGAGTGTCCGCTCATCGTCGAGCTCGGGATGCACACCTCGTCATCGCACTTGTTTCATGGCCCAAACGTCGGTTACGAACCTGCGGAGGTGGCGCCGGGCGTGCATGCGACCCGGGTCCAGTTCGAGCCCGCGCTGGTCGACTACATCACCTCGCGGCTCAAGCTCCGTCCGATTGCAACCCTCGTCGCTAAAAACAACTCTCTGCGGCGCCTGTTCATGGCGGCGCCTGGAGTAGACGAGATCGTGACCCTGCACCGTGTGGCGCAGCTCGCCGCGGATGATCGATGGGGCCCGATCTTGGTGGACCTCGAGTCGACTGGACATGCGCTGATGTTCTTCGACCTCCCAGGCGTCCTCGAGGTCTTTCTCAAGGACGGCCCCCTACGGCAGGTGCTCGACAGCGCGACCAAGCTAGTCCGCGACGAGAAGCGCTGCGCGGTGCACATCGTCACGGTACCCGAGCCGTTGGCCGTCAATGAAACGATCCAACTCTACGAGCGGCTTCGCCAGCGCAAGGACCTGCATCTCGGCTGTCTCTTCATCAACCGCATTCCGCGCGTTTGGCTCGACGAGGAAGAGCAGCGGTTGGTGAAACGCGAGCTCGAGGGTGCCAGCGCTGGCCAACCTTGGGCCCCGGACCTGGCGCTTGCCGAGTATCTGGCGCGGCGGAGGCAGACAGCCGACAAGTGCCTGCGCGGGCTGCGGCGGGACATCGATCTCCCGACGATGACCTTCGACGCACACGAGGACGACAGCTCTGCCATCATTGAAGCGCTGTCTCGCGCGATTGAGCAAGCGGAGGTCTGGTGATCGCGCTTCCCGACGAGTGCAGACTTGCGTTTTGTGTCGGTGTCGGCGGAGTCGGCAAGACGACGTTTGCTGCGGCGCTGGGCCTTCGGGAGGCGCTGAGGGGAAGATCGGTCCTCGTGCTGACCGCGGACCCGGCGCGGCGCTTGGCCGATGCGCTCGGCGTCCACGGTCTGCGCGACGTTCCCTCCGACATACCACTGCCCTCAACCGCGCTCGGGGGTGAGCTGCATGCTGCGATGTTGGAGACGAAGGCTAGCGCCGACGAGATCATCCGTCGTGCGGCGGACGACGCGGCGAGGGCGCAGCGTGTTCTCGACAACCGCATTTACCAAGCGTTCTCCAACACCCTTGCGCGGTCCCACGCCTATGCTGCGATGGAGCGAGTCCACGAGACCGTTCACGACCCCCGCTACGACCTCGTCGTCGTCGATACGCCACCCGCGCAGAGCTCGATCGAGATCCTGGACGCTCCGGCGCGCCTGGTGCGATTCCTCGATCAGCGTGTGGTCCGCTGGTTCCTCCAAGCCTCCGATGAGTCGCCGGGGCTACGCGGTGGAGCGATCGCACAGCGTCTCTTGCGAACTGTCGCCGGGGATTCCCTGGTCTCGGCCCTCACCGAGTTCCTCACCGAGATGGCCTTTCTTCGGGAGGGGTTCGCAGAGCGAGCCGGGGAGGTCCGCGACCTGATGCGATCCTCGCGCACGAGATTCATCCTCGTTTCGTCGGCGGACTCGGTAGGAATCGAGGCGGCCAAGTCGGTGGCTGCCGAGGTCGTGGGCCGGGATTTTGAGCTTGCCCACATCGTTTTCAATCGGGCGTTCGTTCCGGAGATCGGTCGTGCCGACCACGCTCCGGTCACCTATCCGGACTCGCTTGCCGCGCTCGCTCCCAAGCTCGAGCGGATGCGCGCGCTTCTCACCCAAGAAGAAGCGCGGAAGCATTCCAATATCGTTGCGTTCTCCAAGGAGCAAGGGGCACGGGCGTGGTCTCTGCCCGAGGCCACTCGTCCGCTCGGCGATACC
>CALJYC010000063.1 GCA_937984275.1 uncultured bacterium
GGCATTTGGGGGGAGCCCGCCATGAAAGACAGCCTCTACCTCGCATGGCGCTACCTCCATCACCATCGCGCCAAAACGCTGCTGCTCGTCCTTTCCCTAACGGTGTTCCTCGGCCTGCCTCTCGTGATGCGCGCGATGAGCGCCGTCATTCAACAATCGCTGATGGCGCGCGCGGAAAGCACCCCGCTGTTGCTCGGCAAGAAGGGCAGCAGCCTGGACCTCGTCGTCGAGGCCCTCTACTTCCAGCCCAAAGGCATCGAGGCACTGACGGCAGCCGACGCGGACGAGGTCGACGCCACGGGCCTGGCGCTAGCGATTCCGATGCGAACCGGCTTGTTGGCGCAGCAGTTCCCGCTGGTCGGCACGAGCCTTGACTATTTTGCTTTTCGCGGCCTCGAAAGCGCCAATGGACGCACGCTGGCCACGCTCGGCGAGTGCGTGATCGGCGCAGAGGTCGCAGCGACACTCGGCCTGAAGCCGGGCGACTCGATGCTCACGTCCCCGTCCACCTTGTTCAACCTCGCCGGGGTCTATCCATTAAGGCTGCACGTCGTCGGCACACTGAAACCGTCCTACGGGCCTGACGATCGCGCAGTGTTCGTCGATGTGAAGACCACATGGGTAGCCGAGGGGCTCGGCCACGGCCACCAAGACCTCGCCACCGCCAGCGGCGACGTCGTCTTGAAACGCACAGACGGCACGGCCACCGCCAACGCGAAGCTCGTGCAATACAACGAGATAACCGATGCAAATGCCGACAGCTTTCATTTCCACGGCGACCCCTCGAGCCACCCGCTGAGCGCGATCATCGTCGTGCCAGCCGATGACAAGGCCGGCGTCCTATTGAGAGGCCGGTTCGTGAACGATTCGTCAAGACAGCTTCTGCGCCCGGCCCAAGTCGTCGAGGGTCTCAACGCCCAGATCTTCCGCTTCGAGCGCGTCCTTCAGATCATCGTATGGACCGTCGGCCTCGCCACGGCCCTGATGTTCGTCTTGGTGATGGTGCTGTCATGGCGTCTACGCGCCGACGAGCTCCGCACGATGACCCGCTTGGGTTGCAGCCGATGGAAAGCCATGCAGATCATGGGCGCCGAGGTGTTCCTGATGGTGGGGACGAGCGTGGTACTAGCTGCGTTCTTCGGCTTCGTAATTACGCACTACGGAGAGACATGGCTTCAGAATCTGGTCCTGCGGGGCTCTTGACGATGCTTGGCAGCAGCACGCGACGCGCATGCCTGGTGTGCTTGCTCGGGCTGGTCGCGCTCGGATGCTCGAAGAAGGGTGCGCCGCAGACCCCGGCAAGCAACGGCGAGCGACCCCCGAGCGTCTACACCGTCAACTACCCTCTTGCCTATTTCGCCGAACGGCTTGCACCCGAAGGCGTCGAAGTCGTCTTTCCCGCACCTCCCGAAGTCGATCCGGCGTTTTGGAAGCCTACCCCCGACGCGATCGGCCAATACCAACGCGCAGACCTAATCCTTCTCAACGGCGCGGGCTACGCGCGCTGGACGCGAACCGCCACGCTCCCAAAGTCGCGTCTCGTGATCACTGCCGACGGTTGCCGCGACACGTTCCTGAGAACCGGCGATACGATGACCCACCAGCACGGCCCCGGCGGCGATCACGCACACGAAGGCGCCGCGTTCACCACGTGGCTCGACATGCGTCTTGCGCTTTGTCAGGCGAGCCGTGTCCGCGACTCGCTGATCGAACTCGCGCCCGAATCGAAGCACACGATCGAGACCAACTTCGAGGCGCTGACCCACGACTTGACCCAACTCGGCACGCGCCTTCGCGGCGCCGCCAAAGCCTGGGGCGATCAGCCCGTGCTTGCCTCCCACCCTGTCTACCAATACCTCGCCGACGCCTGCGGCCTGCGCATCGAGAGCATGCACTTCGAGCCAGGCGAAGCGCTCACCCCGAAAGACATCCAGGACCTCGACGCCCTGCTGGGGCAACATCCAGCAAAGCTCATGCTTTGGGAAGCGCAACCGCTGCCCGATACCGAGCAGGCACTCGGTGACCGGGGCATCACCGTGGTCGTGTTCGACCCGGCCGCGCAACCGCCAACCAACGGCGATTTCCTCACGGTGATGACCGGCAACGCAACACGGCTCGCGTGCGCAACCGGAGGCGAGACATGCCGATGACCGCCCGTATCCCGCTGCTCACGCTCGCTCTCACCATCTCATTGACCGCAGCGTCCGTTTCCGCCGACGCAGTCATGGTCACCCGCGCCATGACTGCGAGCACGATCATGGAAGCATTCATCGACAACAACGGCATCGTCGTCGAGCTCGAGGTCGGCGCCAGCGACGAGGACGCACTGCGCGCGCTCATCGCGGGAGCCTCTTCCGCACCGAGTCTCCCCACGCCAATCCCCGCAGACGCCGGTCTTTCGATTCGGGCCGACGGCCGCCGGCTGAACGGCGCGATCGACGAGCTCTCACGACGCCAGCGCATCGAACGCGACGAGGTCAGCGGGGAGCCACTCCCCAATGAGGGCACCGAAGAAGTCGTCTTCCTCAAGCTCCGCTACCCGCTGCGCACCCACCCCAAAGAGCTCGTCCTCG
>CALJYC010000064.1 GCA_937984275.1 uncultured bacterium
GGTGATCGGGGCGATTCAAGGTGATCATCCCAATCCGGTCCGCCGCCTCGTACAAGACCGCTCGCTCGCCCATGCTGCGAAGACTCTAGCCGGAGCGGGGCCCTCGGCAACCGCGGATTCTTGGCCGATTTCTTGCCCAGCGGGAGCTGAACGGGTTAGCGGGACTCTATGCAGGGAACCAAGGTTGTTCGCCCGTTTCCGTTCTTTCGCGCCGGCGCGCGCGCAAGCCAGCCCCAGCTGTCGAAGCCGATTCTGGTGTTGGAGGACGTCTATAAGTTTTTCCGGCCCGACCAGCCGACCCTCCGCGGGGTCGATCTATCGGTCGAGCGCGGGGAGTTTGCGTTCATCACCGGGCCGAGCGGCGCCGGCAAGAGCACGCTTCTGAAGCTCGTCTACCGCGAGCTGAGAGTCGACGAAGGCCGCGTACTCTTCTGTGGCCGTGACATCGCTCGGTTGACCGACAAGTCGATTCCGTTTCTTCGGCGCAACCTCGGGATCGTGTTTCAGGACTTCCGGATCATCGACCACTGGACGGTCTTCGAGAACGTCGCCGTAGCCCTCGAAATCGTTTCGATGCCACAACGGCTGATTCGATCGCGTGTGGCGGAGGCGCTGGAGCGCGTCGGATTGGCGGGCCGCGGTCCTGAGCAGACGAGTAATCTCTCAGGCGGCGAGAAGCAGCGTGTCGCGGTTGCTAGGGCGATCGTTCCAGAGCCGGCGCTCATCCTGGCGGACGAGCCGACCGGCAACCTCGACCCGCATCTCGCGATCGACATTCTGACTCTCTTCGAAGAGATCAACTCGACTGGCACGACGGTGCTGTTCGCAACGCACGACCACTCCCTGATCTCCAAGCGGGATCACCGCTTGATCTCGATTGACGAAGGCCGCGTGTCAGAGGCTCAGCAAGGCCTCAAACACTGGCAGGGCAGTAGTGGCATTCACACGCTGGTGGGGTGAGACGATGGACGTGAAGAACTCAATCACGCGGGCGAGGCGGGGGCTGCGCGAGGAGCGACGCTTGTACATCGTGGCGGTCACGAGCCTGGCCGTCGCCTTCATCTGTCTGGGGGCGACGCTGCTCGGCGTCACCAATCTCGACGCGGCAGCGACGCGCTGGGGGCAGAGTGGCCGCATCACGCTCTTCTTGAAGGACGACGCCGATCCGCAGGACATCGCGCAGCTGCGCGTCGTGCTCGAGGGTTTAGGCGACGTGAACGAAGTGACGCACGTGACGCCGGCGCAAGCGCGCGAATCCTTTCTCGAGGAGGCGGACGTTGGGGCGGACCTGAGCACGCTTCCTTCGGAGGTATTTCCCGCCTCGCTCGAGGTGGCGCTGGTCCAGGGCGTGTCACGTGAGCGGAGTGAATCGATTGCAACGCGTCTCGCGCAGTTCCGGGCGGTGAGCGATGTCGAGAGCTACGGAAGTTGGTTCCAGAAGCTCGACCACTTGTTGTGGGGCGCGCGCATGTTGGCCGCCGGGCTCGCTCTGCTGGTGATGTTCTGTGTGGTGGCCGTCATCGGCAACACGATTCGTCTGGCGGTCGCACGACGGCGTCAAGAGATCGAGGTCATGAAGCTCTGCGGCGCGACCAACGGCTTCGTGCGCGGGCCGTTCGTCCTGGAGGGCATGTTCCAAGGGTTCGCGTCGGCGCTCCTCGCGGTTCTCGCGCTCTTGGTCGGGTATCTCGCGATTCACGATTCGGTCGACTCGACCCTGGCCGCGTTGACTGGGAGTCGGGTCGTCTTCCTCGGGGCATGGACCCTGGTGGCCCTGCTTGCCGGCGGCGCTCTGATCGGTGCGATTGGGAGCGCTGTTTCAGTGCGACGCTACCTCTCGGTGTGACATGAAAACCAAAAGCAGACTCTGGGTTTGGATCGCAGTCGGGCTCTTTTCAGTTACTGGCTGGGCCGGGGCGGAGCAGGACCTCGGGGTCACCGCTTTGACCGACGTTCCCGAGGTGGAAGGCAAGATCGCCGAAAACCTCGCTCGCGTCGAGCACGCGCAGACGCGGCAAGCACAGATCGACACCGAGATTTCCGGACTTGCGGACAAGCGTGAAGAAGCAGAGGAACGGTTGCACGAGCGCGCGCGCGCGCTCTATCGCATTCGGCGTGCTGGGATGCTTCCGGTCGCGGGAGGTTTCGACGCGCTGATGGGGCACCTCGCACGGGTGCAGCGGCTCTCGCGGATGGTCAAGGGTGACCTCGATACGATGGAGTTTCTCGGGCAGCGTGGCGCGGCGCTTCGGGTCGAAAAGAACGAGCTCGCGGACGCACTTCAAGCAGCCCAGGTCGCCCTGCAGGCGCTGGAGGCGAAGAAGGAAGAGCTCGAGCACAGCCGCCGTAGTGCGTCGCTGTTCGAGGACACGCTTCGCGGCGAACCGCAAGACGCGCCGAGCGACAATGTGAGCTACGGCCGAATCCGCGTGTCCGGCGACATGGATGACCTTGGCGATGGGTTCGCCCAGATGCGCGGCCAACTGGCGTTGCCGGTTCAGGGGTCCATGCGAATCGGCGAGAGCTCGCGCGAAGGCGCGCCTGGCCTGGAGTTCTACGG
>CALJYC010000065.1 GCA_937984275.1 uncultured bacterium
TGCCGATCAAGAAGAGCCCCGCTGCGAGGATCGCGGTGAATGGCACCGTAATGAACCAGCTGGCGATGATTCCACTCACCACCTTGGTATTGATCGCGCCGATCCCGCGAGCGAATCCGACGCCGATCACGGCGCCCACCAACGTATGGGTCGTGCTGACAGGCAGCCCCAGTTTGCTCGCCATGACGATCGTAGTCGCTGCCCCGAACTCCGCCGCGAAGCCCCGCGACGGGGTGAGCTCGGTGATCTTCTTTCCGATCGTGGCCATGATCTTGTAGCCGTAGGTGGCGAGGCCGACGACGATGCCCACCGCGCCGATTAGAAGTACGCGGTGCGGCACTGCCACCTGCGCGCCCAATTCGCCCGAGGTGGCTCCAAAGACGGCGGCCATCGGGCCGACGGCGTTGGCGACGTCGTTGCTTCCGTGAGCAAAGGCTACGAAGCAAGCGGTGAGCACCTGCAGAACCAAGAAGACGCGTTCTGCGCGGTACGTGTGATCGTCTTTGTCCTCCGAGGCGATACGGGTGGCTCTGCGGAGCAAGGGCACAGAGACGACGCCGGCCAACAGGCCTACCGCCACGGCGATCCCCAGCGACGGTCCGAGCGCCAAGTCGAGCTTGAGCGGCTTGAGCCCTTTGAACAGCACGCTGAGCGCGAGGATCGCGAAGATGGGAAACACCATGATCGGGCCCCAGCCGCGGAGCGCCAATAGCGGCCGGTCGACATTCAGGATGCGCCGCTTGATGAATACGAATCCGAGATACCCCAACAACCCGCCGAGCATCGGGGAGACCACCCAGCTAGCGGCGATCTTGCCCATCACCGCCCAGTTCACCGCCTCGAAGCCGCCAGCGATCAAGCCGAACCCGACGACGGCGCCCACGATGCTGTGCGTGGTCGAGACCGGCCACCCCGAATAGGTCGCGATGTTGAGCCAAAGCGCGGCGGCGAGCAGACAGCACGTCATCCCGACCGCAATCACCATCGGATCTCCGCCAAGGGCGTCCATGTCGACGATACCCTTGCGGATGGTCTTGGTGACCGTGCCACCGACCAGCATCGCGCCACCGAACTCGAAGATCGCGGCGACGATAATCGCCCGCCGGATGGTGAGCGCACCGGAGCCCACAGACGTGCCCATGGCGTTCGCCACATCGTTGGCACCGATGTTCCAGGCCATGTAGAGGCCCGCGACGGCCGCAACGGCCAAGACGATCGTGGTGGGCTCCATGGAAAGTGACCTAGCCGGCTACGAAGAGCCGGAACTGATCTCCTACGTTTTCCGCGTGATTAGCCATATCGCCAATCTTGTTCAGCACCTTCGTCCACATGAACACCGCGGCAGGAGGCATGCTATCCTCCTCCTTGAACAACACCTTCGCGCATTGGTCTTGGATCTTGTCGGCTTCGTGCTCGGCGCGTCCGAGGATCGCCGCTTGCTCGAGCACCCGCTCTGCAGGAGGTCCAGCGAAGCCCGACTCCACTAGGTCGTCGATCAAGTCGATGAGCTTCGCGGCTTCTCGGATCGTTTCCAACACACTCTCCACGAAGAGTGCGAGAACGGGTTTCATATCTTCGGGCACCGTCAAAGGACGAATCGTCAGCAGCACGCCCACGTCCTCGGCACAGTCCGCAATGGCGTCGATCTCGCTGATCAGCTTCAACACGTCTCGCCGGTCGACCGGCATCAACAGCCGGACAGGCATCTTCGAGCGGGCGGCGTTCTTGGCATCGTCGGCCTTGCCCTCCATCGCGCTGATCTCTTTCGCCACACGTTCGACTCCGGCTTGGTCGCCCGTCGCGAGCAGGTCGATCAGCGCCTGAACGCGGTCGCTAGTTCGGATGACCTCGTCCATCAGGTCGCCCACTTTGGGGAGGGGATTGCGCGCAAGCAGGTTGGCAAGTGGTATTCTCATGGCACCTCGGGGCCAACCTTCTCATCCCTTTTGGCGCGGCTCAAATGGTAAGTCCGAAGGGCTCAATCCCCCGTATTCTGGCCGCAATCTGCGTTGAGGTCCGGCTCTTGCCGTGTAGACTCGTGGTTGCTCGCTTGGAACGCGTCCGTCACACAGACGTCACAAGAGGTGAGCACGCTTCGGGTACGAGAAAATGGGTTCACGAATCCTAGTCGTAGAGGACGAGACAGACCTGGCCGAGTTGGTGGCGTTCAACCTACGCGGCGCCGGTCATGACGTCACGGTTGCCCACGATGGCACCACTGCCTTGGCCGAGATCCAGCGGAGCCAACCGGACTTGCTCGTGCTCGATGTCATGCTGCCCGACATCTCGGGTCTCGAAGTATGCCGTCGCTTGAGGCGGAAAGCGCAAACGGTCCGTCTGCCCGTGATCATGCTCACGGCTAGAACCGACGAGGTCGACCGTGTGGTGGGCTTCGAGGTGGGCGCCGACGACTACGTGCCGAAGCCGTTCAGCCCCCGGGAGCTCGTGCTGAGGGTGGAGGCGATTCTAAGGCGAACGATTCCCGCCGCCGAGGTCGAAGGCCCGCAGGTGATCGCCTTGGGCGATCTCGTCATCGACGTTCCTGCGCATCGGGTCGAAGTTCACGGCGAAGAAATTCTCCTGACCGCGCTCGAGTTCAGGCTGCTTCTCGATTTGGCCAGCCGCGCAGGTCGGGTGCAGTCGAGGGATGCGCTTCTCGAACGGGTCTGGGGCTATTCGCCCAACGCCGAGACTCGCACGGTCGACACGCATGTGAAGAGGCTCCGCGAAAAGCTCGGCGCAGGGGCCGCCCAAATCGAGACGGTGCGTGGGGTCGGTTATCGAGCACTCAAGTCCTAGCTTGGTTGCGGGCCATACCCCGCGTATCCTCTTGCTGTGATTCGACGGTACACGCTGATCGGCGGGGCCATCGCGCTCATGATGGCGATTTTGTTTGCTTTTTCGCGTGCGGTGACCCCGGAGGCTCCGGCCTGGGCCGTCGTGCTTGCAGGGGTCGCCCTCGGGTGTTTAGTCGGCTGGTTCGGGTCGCGACGGGATGCACGCGATGCGCAACGTCTTCAGCGGGTGATCGAAGCGCTTACCGAACGGGGCTTCGAGCAGCGCGCCCGGCTGAGCAGCCCGGGACAGATCGGGGATCTGGGGCGCTCGCTCGATTCGCTGGCGGAACGTCTTTGGGCGGGCGACCAGAAGAAGCGGAGCCGCAAGGACCGCCTTCGGACGATTCTCGATGCGATGGCCGAGGCCGTCATGGTGACGGATTCTCGCGGCCGCATCACCCTCACCAACGAGGTGCTGAGCGATCTGGTGGGCTTCGACGCCGAGGGGAAGACGGCCACCGAGGCGATCCGCCACCCGGATTTCCATCGCGCGATTGAAGAGGCGCAGGAAGGCTTCTCCAGTTTGCTCGAGATCGAGATCGACGACGTGGGAAGTGGCCCTCGCCGCGTTCTTCGTGCGTCCGTTTCGCCGCTGCGCAGCCAACAGGGCGTCGTCACCGTCTTCCACGACGTAACTGCCGAGCGGACCGCCGATCAGGTCCGGAGGGATTTCGTGGCCAACGCAGGGCACGAGCTCCGCACGCCTCTGACCGCGATTCGTGGATTCGCCGAGACCCTGCGTGAAGGGGCGATCCGCGATCCCGAGTCGGCGCAGGGCTTCCTGGACGTCATCGTTAGGCACGCCCGCCGGCTACAGGCGCTCGTGGACGACCTGGCGGATCTGAGCCGCTTTGAAGGCGAGGAGCTCGAGCTGGAATTGGAACCGGTGCTTGCGGGCGCCTTGATCGACGAAGTCGTTCGGGGCCTGGAGGCTCAGTCCAAGGCCAAGGGGCTGAAGGTCGTTTGTTCCGGGCTCGGTGACGCGCCTGCTGTCATGGCCGAGGAACGCGCGCTCGAACAGGTGCTAGTCAATCTGGTCGACAATGCGATCAAGTACACTCCGGAGGACGGGGAAGTGCGGGTCGACGTCGCGGCGAAAGGCCGAGATGTGCTGATCGAGGTAGCCAACTCCGGCCCGGGGATCTCAGCCAAGCACCTGCCAAGGGTCTTCGAGCGTTTCTACCGGGTCGACGCCGGGCGCTCTCGCGAGCTCGGCGGCACCGGCTTGGGGCTTTCCATCGTCAAGCATCTGGTCGCCAAGATCGGGGGCGGAATCACTGTCGATAGCGACGGGGGATGGACCCGATTCAAGCTCCTTCTTCCCTGCGCCGATAGCCCCAAGAGCGACACACGCGTGTCACCAAGCTGACACATTCAGCTCGTACCAAGCAGGCAAATGACACCTGCCAGCTTCATTCGTCACGCGCTCCTCGTGTTCATCGCCATGAGCGTCGCCGCCCCCGCCTTCGCACAAGAGGGCGAGCCCACTGACAAACCTGCGACTTCGCCTGATTCCACGGCTACGCCCCCTGCCGGCGAGGCCACCGAGGAACCCCGGTCTTCCGAAGAGGTGATCGGGGACCTTCCCCAAGATCAGCAGGACGCCGTTCAGGAGGCCATCGAAGAGGCCGAGACGCCGGAAGGGACCACCGTGATCGTGGTTCCTCCGCCCGAGGCGAAGATGCGAGAGTACGACCCTTCCGAGGAGACCGACCAGGAAGCAGAGGCCGAGGAACGAGTTCGACGTGACGTTCCGGGCGATGAGCTGCATCCCAAGGGCGAGGACGAAATGATGGGAGATCACATCGTCGATCGTGGGGACATCAAATTCAGACCCGGCAAGGGCGTCGAGATCAACAGCGCGGACGATGACTTCCAGCTTCGAATTCGCGTTCGCGTCCAGTTTCTTTGGACCGTGCTCAGCGGTGAGGTGGGGGCGCCGGACGCAGACGAGCCGAGCGAGGTCCAGAACAATTTCCGAATTCGGCGCGCCCGCTTTGTCTTCCAGGGGCACGCCTTCGGCAAGCACAACCAGTACAAGCTCGAGATCGACCCCCTCCGCAACGACAACGTCGTCCTCGACTACTACCTCGATTTCACGAAGAAGCGAGACATTCAAGTTCGGATCGGGCAGTACAAGATCTCGTCGAACCGGCAGCGCGTCATCTCCTCGGGTAACCTGCAAATGGTTGATCGCTCGATCATCAATGCCGAGTTCTCGCTCGATCGAGACATGAGCATCGACGTTCGGTCGCGAGACTTCCTCGGCAAGAACAAGATGCGCTACGTCTTCGGCATCTCGACCGGCAACGGGCTCAACAACCCCCAGTTCAGCGACTTCTCAATGGTGTACCTGGCCCGCCTCGAGTACCTGCCGCTGGGAATCTTTCGCGACATGTCCGAAGTCGACTTCGCTCGGACCAAGCCCCGACTGGCGATTGGCGCGACCTACTCGTTCTTCCAGGGCGCCAACCGGGTCCGTGGCATGACCGGCGACAGTTTCGACGACGGGGGCACCGCCAACTACCACTTCGCTTACGTCGACGCGATCTTCAAGGTCCGAGGCTTTTCGGCGATTTCCGAGTTCTCCTTTCGAGAAGGCTACCGCAAGACGATTGGCGAGAACACCGAACCGCCTGGTTGCGATCCTACGGATCCCACGTGCCTCCCCGCTGAGCAGACAGCGCCTCGCAACGGTTTGGGTTGGATGCTGCAGGCGGGTTACTTGGTTCCGAACACGCGCTTCGAGTTCGCAGGGCGCGGCGCGCTCATCAAGGCCAACTCGAAGAGGGGGGCCACCAGCTTGACCGACCGGTACGCGACCACCTTCTCGGTGAGCTGGTACTTCGCTCGACACCCGTTCAAGATCCAGGCCGATGTCTCGCAAATCTGGGACCCGGACCAGGAGAGTTACTCGAAGGGCGCCACCACCTTCCGCTTGCAGCTCCAGGCCTCGCTCTAGCTTGCTCCGCCTAACCGCCGTTCTCTTCTGTGGCGCTGTTGCGGCGTGTAAGCCGGCCGTGCCTACGGAATCGGCTCGCGACATCATGGTGGTGAACGCCGAGCCGCGCTGCAAGGAGCTCGGCGTCGTCGAGGGCGTTGGCGGCAATCCGGACAGCGCGAAGGCGGACGCGCTCGAGCGCGCGGCGGAACGAGGCGCGACGCACGCACGGCTCGAGCCCGCGCACCCCGATCTCGAGGATGGGATGACGATCGTGGTGACGGCAAAGCTCTTTGTATGCCAGCCGCCGGGCGAGCAGTTTCCGCCGGACGGGTACCGGTAGCCCGCCGTCACCCGCCCGCAGGCGCTCAGCCGTGCCCGTGACGTACGTCGCGGCCTTCGACCGTGAAGATCACCATCTCGGCGATGTTGGTCGCGTGATCCGCGATGCGCTCGAGGTACTTCGCGCAGTTACAGATTCGCATGCCGTCCGCGATGCGTGAAGGGTCCTTCATATAGTCGAGGCAGAGTTGCATCACCTCGCTATAGATATCGTCGACCGCGTCGTCTTGCGTGAAGACGTCCCGTGCTTTGGTCGTGTCCTCCTCGACCAGCGCGTTCAGCGAGTCCCGCAACATGGCTCCGGCCCGCTGCGCCATTTCTGGGAGCCTCGAGCCAGGCGGACTGAGCCGATCCGTCGGCTCCATCTCGATCACCCGTTCCGCGATGTTGACCGCCTCGTCCCCGATCCGTTCGAGATCGGTAGAGGCCTTGACCGCAGCCACCGCAAAGCGAAGGTCGCGACCGACGGGCTGTCGGAGCGCCAAGATCCGGACAGCCATCTCGTCTACGGCGACCTCGTCCTCGTCCATGCTGCGGTCCGCTTCCATGACCTCGCGGGCCAAGGCCCCGTCGCGATCTTCGAACGCGCGCACAGCCGTGGCGATCATCTGCTCGCATCGGCCGCCCATTGCCAGGAGCCGGTCCTTCAGATTACGCAACTCCGCTTCGAACTCCTGATGGGTATGGGTCCGCATCGGTCGGCTCGAGCGCGCCATCATCCAAACCTACCGGAAATGTACTCTTCAGTGCGCTTTTTCGTGGGGCGTGTGAACATCATATCGGTCTTCCCGTGCTCGATGAGCTCTCCCATGTAGAAAAATGCGGTGGAATCGCTGACTCGCGCGGCTTGCTGCATCGAGTGGGTGACGATCACGATGGTGTACTGCTCTCGCAGCTCGCGGATCAGCTCTTCGATTTTGGCGGTTGCGATGGGGTCGAGGGCCGAAGCCGGCTCGTCCATCAGAATCACCTCGGGCCAGACCGCAAGGCATCGCGCGATGCACAACCGCTGTTGCTGCCCGCCCGACAGACCGAGCGCCGAGCTCTGAAGGCGGTCTTTCACTTCGTCCCAGAGCGCAGCGCCCTTGAGAGACTCCTCGACACGCTCGGCAATGACGTCCTTGTCCTTCTCGCCGCCAATTCGAAGCCCGAAGGCAACGTTGTCGAAGATCGACTTCGGGAACGGGTTCGACTTCTGGAAGACCATGCCGACTCTGCGACGCACCTCCACGGGGTCGACCCCACGGCCGTAGATGTCCTCCCCGTCCAGGAGAATGCGCCCCTCGAAGCGACAGCTGTCGATCGTGTCGTTCATTCGATTGAGGGCGCGCAGGTAGGTGCTCTTGCCGCAGCCCGAAGGGCCGATCAGCGCGGTCACGCTGCGATCGGCTATGTCGAGGTCGACGTTTCGGATCGCATGGTTGTCGCCGTAGAAGACGTTGACGCCTTGCGTCTCCATCTTCACGTTCACGGGAGTTTCGGCAACCGCTTCTTTGGATTCGCTCATGGTCGAAGTGCAGCGCGCGAACGGGCGCGAATAATCACCGCCAGCAGGTTGAGCGAGAACGTGAGGACGAGCAAGACGAGGACCGTGCCAAAGAGTGTCGGCCGTGCGGCGTCGACGTTCGGCGACTGCGTCGCCAACGCGTAGACGTGATAACCGAGATGCATGAACATGTCGCGCAGATCGGTCGGTAGATACGGAAGGAAATTCGCAGCGCCGCAGAAGATAATCGGAGCGACTTCGCCCGCGCCGCGGCTGACAGCCAGGATCACGCCCGTCAGGATTCCGCCCTTCGCGTTGGGGAGGACGATCTTGTAGACGGTCTGGAAGCGCGTTGCGCCCAGGGCCAGTGAGGCGTCGCGAAGCTCGCGAGGGACGGTGCGCAAGGCTTCCTCGGTGGTGACGATCACCACCGGCAGGGTCAGCACAGCAAGTGTCAAGGATGCCCAGAGGATCGAGGGTTTACCCCAGACCGGCCTCGGGTCGTCGTAGAAGAGCGCGTCCATGCTTCCCCCGACGAAAATGATGAAGAAACCAAGGCCAAACAGGCCAAAGACGATCGAAGGAACGCCGGCGAGGTTGTTGACCGCGATGCGCACCAATTTGGCGATTCGTGAACGTGGAGACGCGTACTCGCTCAAGAAGATCGCGGTCGCGATACCGACGGGCACGCCCGCGAGCGTCATCAGGAGCGTCATGAACACGGTGCCGTAAATCGCCGGCCAGATCCCGCCGCTGATCATGTCGGCGCCCGGTTTCTCGGTAAGGAACTCTGCGGAGATCACCGGAGCCCCGTGCCAGACGATCTGTCCAAGCAGCACTGCGAGGAGCAACAGGATCACCGCAAGCGAGATGCCGGTCAGGCCAGCGAGCAACCAGTCTTTCTTGGTGTGTCTCACGACTCCGCCGTCAGTTTCTTTTGGAGCCGCTGGATGGCCAGGTCACCGACGATGTTGAGGACGAACGTCACGGCGAAGAGCATGACGCCAAGCAAGAAGAGAACCCGCCAGTGTGCGTCTCCTTGTGCGACCTCTCCGAGCTCGGCAGCAATGGTCGCCGTGACCGTTCGCACGCTGGTGGTGAAGTCGAACAGCTCCATGATGGCGGCGTTGCCCGACGCCATCAGCACGATCATCGTCTCCCCGATCGCGCGGCCGAAGCCCAAGACGACCCCGGCCGCAATTCCGGGCAGCGCGGCGGGCAGGACGACGCGTAGCGCAACCTGATATTTCCGCGCACCGAGTGCCAAAGCGGCCTCGTTCAGGGTTTGTGGGACGCTTTGGATCGCGTCCTCGGCAATGGTGAAGATCACCGGAACGATGGTGAGGGCCAAGCCGATCGCGGCCACTACTGCGTTCAATCTGAAGTGAAAGCCGAACGTCGCCTGCGCCCAGGACGCCAGGACCATCAGTGCAAAGAAGCCGAGCACGACCGATGGGATGCCGGCCAAGAGCTCGATCACGGGCTTCACAACCTCACGGACGGCTCTGGGCGCATACAGCGCGATGAACATGGCGCAGCCGATTCCAAGCGGGACACTCATCAACATCGCGAGCAATGTCACCTTGAGCGACCCCACGAAGAGCGGAACGACGTTGAACTTGGCGGGCTCGCCGACTGGTTGCCAAATGAAGACCGGCTCGTCGTAACCGTTCCACTCCTTTGCGAAGAAGAGATCTCGAATTTCAACCTCTTCCGCGAACTCCACCTCCCAGAACATCGGCACCGCCTCGCGCGCGATGAAGATAAAGATGAGCGCGATCGCCGCAATTGCTGCAAGCGCGAGCACCGCGATGGTGCGTTCCGCAACGCGGTGCCACAGCGGTGTCTTAAATGAGCTCGCCAGTCCCGACCTAGCGCGGTGCGGACGCACGGTGATCCGCCGCCCGCTGTTCGCCGCGGGGGCATGGTGTTCGCCTGCGTCGAGCACCTGCTCGGTCACTCGGCGGCCGCGGTGGCTTCCCTGGGAAGCGGGTAGTAGCCAACTCCCTCGACGACTGCCTGGCCTTTGGGAGAAAGCACGAAATCCAGGTATTCCTTTGCGATTCCGGAGGGTTCGTCGGCGCTATAGATGTTGAGAAAGCGCGACAGCGGGTACTTGCCGCTGGTGGCGTTCTCCATGGTCGGCTCGACGGGGTCACCGTCGGGCGGCGCTACCATGACCGTCCGGACTCCCTCGGAGTACGCGATTCCACCGTAGCCGATGCCGCCCACGTCCTTGCTCACCGCGTTGATGACCGCCGCGGTGCCCGGCAGGGTTTGCGCGGTCGCAGCGAAGTCTTCGTTGTCGAGCACGTGTTCCTTGAAATACGCATACGTGCCCGAGTTGTTTTCCCGGCTGTACAGAACGATGGGCCGGTCTTCGCCACCGACGTCTTTCCAGTTCGTGGTTTGGCCCCGGAAGATCTTCTTGAGTTGCGGAATCGTGAGCGACTCGATCTTGTTTGCGGCTGGGACATAGACGGCAAGGGAGTCCAGCGCGACGCGGAACTCTTGCGCCTCGGCGGCACGGCGTTTCATCAGCTGCTTCCGTTCCTTGTCCTTGATCGGGCGGCTCGCATTTGCGAGGTCAGCGGTCCCATTGATCAACGCAGCGAGCCCAGTCCCCGAACCGCCACCGGACACCTGGAGTACCTTGCCAGGGTTGGCGTCCATGAAGGCCTGCGCCCAGTTCTGGGCGAGAATCACCATTGTGTCGGAGCCCTTGATGGTCAGCGTCGAGCTGGCCCGCGTCTGTGGCGTGGCCTCCGAGCCTTCAGCGCCCTCTCGGCTCTTGCCCGAGGTGCATGAGGAGGCGGCAAGTGCCGCGGCCAGAATTAGAAAGACTGAACGATGTGGATGTGCTTTTGTCAATGTGCTTGCTCCGATTGCTCCGACTCTGAAACCCTTGTGTGACAGCTGTGTGACAGCCGGGCGACGACCCCGCGTCACATCCGCTGTGCCCCTCCAGCCCCGGCTCGGTGTAGCATCGCGCCATGCAGGACTACCCGCACTTCCACAAGAACAAGACCAATCTGCTTCTTCACATCGTGATGGTGCCTCTGTTCGTGGTGGGCGTGGTGTACGCGCCATTGGCGGTGATGCAGGGCCGCTGGCTCGCGGCAGGGCTTGCGCTCTTGCTGCCACTAGTCTCCATCGCGGTTCAAGGTGCAGGTCACAAGCAGGAACCCAACCCACCACTTCCCTTCGACGGCCCCGGCGATTTTGTGAAGCGGATCTTCTCTGAGCAGTTCTACAAATTCCCCAAGTTCGTGCTCAGCGGGGAGTGGCTTCGAGCGGTCCGCGCTTCTCGCTGAACGTCCCTGACCCTCCGCGGGCGTTCCGTTTGTGTGACGTAGACCCCCTTCGTATGCTGAAGTCGTGCTTCGCTTGGTTGGTGCGTTTCTGGTCGTGAGCGTCCTCGCGAGCGGGGCTTACGCGCAGAGGACCTTCCAAGTCGCGCCCGAGGAAGACAAGAAGCCGCTGGTGACGCCGCCGAAGCTCGTTCGCTTTGTCGAGGCCGCTTACCCCGAAACCGAGGGCGAAGAGACCGTCGAAGCGATCGTGGAGCTCGACATCGTGGTGGGGAAGGACGGCCTCGTCACCGAAGTGAGCGTTGCCAGGACGGCAGGGGAGGCCTTCGATCAGGCTGCGCTGGCGGCGGCGCGTCAGTTCGTCTTCGAACCGGCGCGCAAAGACTGGGAGCCGATTGCAGCCCGCATTCGCTACCGATATGTCTTCGAGCTCAAGGAACCCCCTGAGGAGATGACGACGGGGTGGCTGTCCGGCACCGTGCTCCTCGCGGAAGACAATAGCGCCGCTGGCAGCGTGACGATCGAGATCCAGAACGAACGCGACGAGCTCGTCAGAGATATCGTCTCGGGAACAGATGGAACGTTCGTCGTGACCGACCTCGAACCGGGAAAGTACGAGGTCACCGTGCTCGGCGGCGAGTACGGCGACTTGAAGGTCGAGGAGGAGCTCGTCGCAGGGGAGGTCACACAGGTCATCTACCGGCTCGGCGCCAAGAAGAGAGCGGCATACAGCGGGTTTGGCGAGACGGCCGTCATCGATGCTCCACCACGTGAGGTGGTGAAGCGCACGATCGACAAAGAGGAGCTGACCCGCATCCCCGGGACACGAGGCGACGCGCTTCGTGCCGTCGAGCTCCTGCCGGGCGTGGCAAGGCCTCCTTTCGGAATCGGCTTGCTCATCGTGCGCGGCGCCGCGCCCCAGGACAGCGAGTCGTTCATCGACGGCGTGCCCGTGCCGCTGATCTACCACTTTGGCGGTCTCACCAGCATCTACAACTCGTACATGCTCGAGAAGATCGACTTCTATCCGGGCAATTTCTCGGTGCGCTACGGGCGACGCACCGGCGGTATCCTAGAGGTAACGACGCGGGACCCAGCTCGAGATCGCATCCACGGGGTGGCAGAGATCTCGGTCATCGATACGTTCGTGACGATCGAAGCGCCGCTCACCGACAAGATCAGCATCTCGGGTGGCCTTCGGCGCAGCCTCATCGATCTGATTTTGCCCGCGGTGCTCCCCGACGACGTCGGTGTCCGGCAGGCGCCTGTCTACATCGACTATCAGTTCAAGCTGAACTTCCTACCGACCAAGCGAGACCGCGTTCGCATCTCGGCCTACGGCTCCAACGATCGGCTGGAGCTGATCTTGGAAGAAGCAGCGGGCGACGACCCGGCCGTTCGGGGAAATACGGCGCTCGGGACCGCGTTCTACAACAACCAAATCGATTGGACCCGCCGAATTGGAGAGAAGGCCGACCAGGAGCTCACCTTCAACGTGGGGCCATCCAAGATCAACTTCGCGCTTGGTGACCAGTTCAGGCTCGAAGGCAGCTTCATCCAAACCTACGGCCGCGGTGAGTGGCGTTATCAGATCACCGACAAGGTTCGACTCATTACCGGCCTGGACGTGTACACCGCTCCCATCAACTTGAGCTACTTCGGGCCGCAGCCTCAGGCCCAGGAGGGCGCCGGGAGTCAGCAGGGCTCGCTCGCGGGTCAAGATCAGGTCTTTGCCGACGTGGACACCACGGTCTTCCGCCCGGGCGTGTATCTCGAGTCGGACATGACGTTGGGCAAGTTCACGCAGCTCATCCTCGGCCTCCGCATGGACTACTTCAGCGACATCAGCAGGTTCTCCGTCGACCCTCGCGTGACCACCATCTTCACCGTCGCCCAAGACATGCGCGTCAAGCTCGGTGTGGGCATCTTCAGTCAGCCACCAGAGTTTCAGGAGTCCGATGTGACGATCGGTAATCCTGAGCTCGACCCAATCAAAGCGGTTCACCTCGGTGCTGGCTGGGAATACGACGCGGTTCCGGGGGCCCGGTTTGGCGTCGAGGGCTTCTACAAACACCTTTGGGATCGCGCGATCGCGACTCCCAACGGCGAGGCGCCCTTCTACGTGACCGGCGGCACCGGACGGATCTACGGAGCTGAGTTCAGCGTCAACATCCGCCCAACCACCGGGCGGCACTACTTCGGCTACCTTTCGTACACGTTGTCCCGAAGTGAGCGCAAGGACGGCTCCCTCGAACCTTGGCGCCTGTTCGACTTCGATCAGACGCACATTCTCACGGCGGCCTTCGTCTATAACTTCCCCCGTAACTGGGAGATCGGCGGCACCTTTCGCGTCGTCAGCGGCAATCCGTACACCCCCGTCATCGGCTCGATCTATGATGCACTGAACGACATCTACATCCCAATCGATGGCCGCGTGAACACGCTACGCAACCCACTGTTCCATCAGCTCGACATCCGCATTCAGAAGAAGTGGATCTTCGAGGGCTGGCGACTAGCGGTGTTCCTGGATATTCGGAACGCGTACAACCAGCAAAACCAAGAGGGCATCATCTACAACTACGACTTCAGCCAGCAGACGCCTCTGCTCGGGCTTCCGATCATTCCTTCGTTGGGGATCAGGGGGGAGCTATGAGCCGGTTCCTGGGCTTGATTGCGTTGTTCTTGGTGACCGCCTGCAGCGAAAGCTTCCTTCCGGCGTGGGCGGTGACCGACCTTCGCACCGCCGCGGCGTTGGTCGAGGTAGAAGGCAAGCCTGGGCGCGCGCGGCCCGACCCCGAGGACGACATTGAGGTTTCAATCCTCGTGATCGACCAGGGCGCGCCTGCGTCTGACGTCCCCGAGGTGCCGGCCTTGACCCCACCGCTCCTCCAGTGGACTTTCATCGCGTGCATTCCGCAGCCCACCCTCATCGGGCCGCCGATTTGCCGGGACCTGATTGAGCCGTGTGACGGTTGTGAGGGAACCCCGCCCGCCGATCCCCTCGCCTTTCCCGTGCTGCGCTTTCAGGTGCCCTCGGAAGCAGAGCTCGAGGCTGCGGAGGCCAACCGGGTGCTGCTGCAGGGTGCGATTTGCGCGGACGGACCGCCTGCTTCGGACGCGATCCTCCGGTTCATCCTCGGTGAGACAGACGACCTCAACCCCTGCGAAGACCCGAGCCACGAAGGCCGGTTCGTGACGCTAGACATTCCGATCGAGAGCACCCCGGACGACCCGAACCTGAACCCTGAGATCTCGACAGTGTTCCTCAATGGCCGCCCCTGGCCGCCGCCTTACGACCAAGAAGTTCCCCGAACCGCACCGCGAACGGGATGCAGGGCAGCCCTCGATGGTCTCACGGACGAGCAACGAGCGGCTCACCCACTTGCAGGCAGCCCGGCTTCGAACATCAACCTCGGGGTGACACAGGACAGCCTCCAGTCATACGCGGTTGGCGACATGACCATGACCGAAGAAATCCAGGTCAGCTGGCTCACAGACAGCGGCGACCTAGAGCGCACGTTCTCGTTCATCACCGACCCCGCGCGCTCCGTTCTGACGCTGTGGCAGCCGTTCGCAGATGCTCCGGAAGACGGTTTGTTGGTGCGCCTCACCTTCGTGATTCGCGATGGCCGTGGGGGCACCGATTGGGTCGAACGGGGCCTTTGTGTGCTTCCGCCGACACCCACCGAATCTCCGCCCTAAGTGTCGGTTTTTCCTAACTTTTGGCGATCGTTGACACCGCGCGGCCCCCCACCTAGTGTGATGGATCGCGATGGTTGAACGAATCGGCACGTGCCGCGTTCTGGGTGAAATCGGCAGCGGGGGCATGGCTGTCGTCTATGAAGCGATCCAGGAGCCGCTCAATCGGCGGGTCGCCATCAAAGCGCTCAAACCGTCGATCGCCATCGACAGCCAGTTCGCCGAGCGGTTCGAACGTGAGGCGAACTTCATGGCGTCGCTGCAGCACGAGAACATCCTGCACGTCATCGACTTCATCAAAGACGGGCGCTCGATGTTCATCATCATGGAGTACGTCGACGGGATCGATCTCTACGATCTGCTTGAACGCTCGCCCCGATTGCCAGCCGACATTGCCGCGATCATCACCCTGCAACTCGCGCGCGGCCTCGATTACGCACACTTTCGTGGAATCATTCACCGTGACATCAAGCCCGCGAACATCATGGTGTCGATGCAAGGCGATGTGAAGCTGATGGACTTCGGTATCGCGCGCCACGAACGCTTCGGAGACTTGACCGAGACCGGCACCGGTCTCGGGACGCCGAGCTATATGAGCCCGGAGCAGATTCTCGGCGACAAGCTCGACTTCCGTAGCGACATTTTTTCCGTGGGCATCGTGCTCTACCAAATGCTCACTGGACGTAAGCCGTTCGTCGAAGACGAATCCCGCACGGTCATGCAGAAGATCCGGCTCGACCGCTACGAGCCGCCCAAGAAGCTCTCGGTAGAGGTGCCAAGGAAGCTGGATCGGATCATGGGACGTTGCCTGCAGAAGATGCCAGCGAATCGCTATCCGACGACTCAGGCGCTCATCGACGATCTGACCGAGTTCCTCGCGCCACGGGTGCCGATGAGCCACAACGCGCGGCTGGTCATGTTCCTGAACGAGATCGGGGTCATGACCGGCGACCAGACCGACGAGGTGCTCTCGGCGGTTGCCCCGCGTGTGCTTCGAAGCGGCCGTCGGGATACGGGTTTCCTGTGGAGCATCGCGAAGTGGCAAACGGCTGCTCTCGTCGGGCTCCTTCTTTCGGGGCTCACCGTGCAAGCGGCTAGTGGACGGTGGTCCGGACCGTCCGTCGGCGAGGCTCCGGCTGCGCTCGATCCTGCGGAGGCCGGCTATCTGACCGTCAGCGCCGATCCGTGGGCGCACGTTCACGTGGACGGACAACACGTGCTGACGACGCCCGCTGCACGCGCGATTCCACTCAAGCCGGGCCGCCACTTCGTGAAGTACACCAACCCGTACTTTGCGCCGGTCGAGCACGAGGTCGTGGTCGAATTGGGTAGCACGGTGCACGACCGCGCAACGCTCTCCGAGCCGATCGCCGTCACGGACGAGCTGGAGGCAACGCCGTGACGCGAGGGCTCATCTCGCTGCTCTTGACCATCGCGGTCGTCGGAGTTTCGTCCGGCGCGAAAGCGCAGGCGGTGTACACGCATGCGGTCCAGGGGGGCGACACCCTCGCGTCGATCGCGCAGCGCTACTACGGGGATCCGACGCGTGAGGCGGTTTTGCGCGAGGCGAATCGTATGAAGGGGCCCGGGACGAACGGCTTGGTGGCGGGTAGCTGGATCTTCGTCCCGATGGTGACCTTTTACCGTGTGGGCAAGGACGAGACGTGGAAATCGCTGGCCGCGCGATTCTTCGGCCGAGAAGCGCGTGCGCCGACCTTGATCGAGGCGAACAACGGCAACCGCAGGGTTCAGCCCGATGAGGGTGCCGAGCTGCTGGTGCCCTACCCGTTGCGGCACGTCGTCAGCCCCGGTGAAACACTGACCAAGATCGCGAAGATGTACATGCCGGACAGTCCCTTGTCTCTGAAGCGTATACGACGGTTCAACGCGGGGGCCCGGATCGAGCGCGGGCAGGTCGTGTTGGTTCCGCTGTTTGATCTCAGACTTGCCGGCGAGGGACGCGCCGAGGCGTCCGAAGCATTCGCGCGTGCGGCTGGAGGCGGCGCTGCCAAGGCGGCGCAAGACGAAGTCGAGAGCTCGTTGCCGAAACTCATTCAGCAGGTGCAGAAGGCAGAGTTTGCCGAAGCGGTGTCCCTCGGGAACCGACTTCTCGGAACGCAGAGCCTCACATCGACGCAAGTGGTGACGATTCAGAAAGAGCTTGCCGTGGCGTATGTCGCCCTCGAGCGAACCGACCTTGCGGAAGCCTCCTTTCGCGCGGCCCTCGCGTTGCAGCCGAACCTCGAGCTCGACACGGTTCGCACTTCGCCCCGTGTACTCGACGCATTCAATCGGGCCAAGGAAGTCGAAGACGAATAGCCTCGGCTACTTCTTCTTCTTGATCTTCTTCGGCTTGTACTTGGCGGGGCGATCGTCCTTGGGTACAGGTGCGCCTGCGGCTTCAGCGCCCCCTTCGAGCGCCCATGGGGGAAGCTCGATGTCGCCGTTTTCCGCCGCCTGCTTCTTGAGGTGGACGTAGGCGATGATGCACACCGGGATGATTGCCAGGGAAATCAGCTGCGACGTGGAAAACCCAAAGGCAAAGCCGCGCTCGGGGTCGTCTCGCAAATACTCGATGAGGAAGCGCCAAAGGCCGTAGAGCCCGGCAACCGTCACCAGGACCTGACCGCGGAACTTGCGATGGGTGAGCAGCCATACGGCAAAGACGAACAACACCAGTCCGAAAACCGACTCGTAGATCTGCGTCGGATGCACCGCCAGCGAGCTCACCCGATCGACCATCAGGTCGGGGTATTCTTGAAGGTGGTGCTGGTACGCCGGGGATCCATTGATCGTCTGGTCACACGCGAACGCGGGAAACGCCTCCGCATCCCACTTTGGAAACGTGCCGGCGGAGCTCAGCCAGTTCGGTGCGGCGTCCTTGAGCGGCCGTCCATAGTCACATCCATAGAGATAGCAGCCGACCCGGGTGAACATCAGTCCGGAAGCGAGTGTCGGTACGGCGAGGTCCGCAAAGGGAAGCAAGGGGATCTTCTTCATTCGCCAGAAGGCCAGTGCCGTCACGAAGCCACCGAGGAATCCGCCGTACGCCACCAAACCCCCAGAGCGGAGGTCGAACCACGAACCCAGGCTGTCGTACGAATCGAGGTTGGTGAAGATATAGAGCAGGCGCGCGCCGATGATCGCGCCGACGGCGGTCCAGGTGAAGCAGCTGGCTAGCAGCTCGCGGTTGTATCCTTCGATCTTCTTGCCCATGTACATGATGAAGTACCAAGCGAAGAGCAGGCTGCTTCCCAACATCACGCCGTAGGAGTAAATCGGAATCGCGCCCCAAGGCGTGGGAATGCTGAAGAGGATCGGGTGCATTGGGCGGAAATCTCGCCGGGTTCGCCTCCGGGGTCAAGTGGGTTTGGTTAGGTGATGAACGAGTTGCGCATTCGAGAGCACGACGGCGCGATCACCTTCGAAGTCCGCGTTGCGCCCCGTGCGAGCCGTAATCGGATCATTGGCGTGCAAGACGGCGCTCTCAGGGTTGCGCTCACCGCGCCGCCGGTGGACGGCGTGGCCAACGAAGCGCTCAAGAAGCTCCTCGCCAAGGCGCTTGGCGTCGCCAAGTCCGACGTAGAGATCCTTCGCGGTGATCGCGCACGTATCAAGGTGCTGCGCATTCACGGCGTCAACGCTGGCGAAGTCCGATTGGGCGAAAGCTAGTTGACGATCACGCGACGCAGGAACCACTCGTCGTCTTCGCGGCGGAGGTCGAACACGGTGTTCGCGAGGCCTGCGTCGGTGCGCAACCGAAGCGCGATTCGTGCGCGCTCGCCTTCGACTGAGATGCTTTCCTGAATCAGGTGCAGCTTCGAACCTTCGAGGGACGCGAGTGCTTTGCGTGCGTCGGGCTTGAGCGCGGCGGCATTGCGATCGCTGTAGCGGCGCCTGTGCCCTTCGTGCACGAGCTCCATCGTGACTTTTGATGGGTCGGCGTAGCTGAGCGCGTTGTCGATGCGTGACTCAGAAACCCGTCCGGTCACCGATTCGATGAACTCGTCCATTCGCTCACGGTCGGTGACCACGGCGGCGTCTGTGACCACCGCGGCCCCGACCACGATCGATAGGATGACAAGGAGATAGATACCCGTTCGGCGCATGACCCTCTTAGTCATTGCACGGGCCGTGCCATCGAGGCCGTCGGCAGTTTCCTCAGTAATTTCCTGGAAAACGTGACCAATCTCACAGCCTTGAGCTGTCATTGTGGCAGCCCCGGGGCGACCGCGTGAGACACTTTGGCAGCCCTCGCGCGGCGCTCGAGCCATGCGGTGAGGCCGACCAGCGCAAAGCCGAAGCCCGCAAGCGCAAGCCAGCCGCTCGGCTGGAACACCTCGATCGCGTGCACGACTTCGATGATGAAGCCAAACGCCGCTACCGCGATGCCCGAATAGAGAGCGCGTCGGCGGTTCGTCACCAAGCCATAGCTCAGGAGACCAAGCCCGACGGCGATCGCTTGAAGCGCGGCCCAAGGCCGCGGATCGACGAGCAAAGTGGTCGTAGCCGTGGTTGCATTCAGGATCACTGCGGTTCGCACGAAGAACGTTTTGCACGTCGAGCTATGCCAAGCGAAAGCAAGCAGTGCGAACGCCGAAACGAGTCCGTACAGCAACCAGTAGCTGGAGAGCGACGAGAGATGGACCGAGTCGCCGAGCAACTCCACGAACGCACCGACTGAAAGTAGCGTGGGTACGACCGTCAACCTCTCGATCGTTGCATCCTTGCTCCTTTTGCCGAGCACGAATAGTGCAAGCGCGCCTGCTGCGAAGATGGTGCCACAAAACACGTTGGACACGTCGTAAAAGAGCACTTGGCGCGCGGCGACGACCAGAGCAGGGGTCGCAAGTGACGCGACCGCGAGTCTTGCCTCGGTCGTCGCCGGCTTCACGCGTACCGCCAGCCAAGTCGCCGTGCCTAGAATCGGCACCACGACCAGCGTCGCTGCTAAGGCGCTGCGATCGGGGATCAGCAGCATTCCATGGGCGGCCGCGCTTGCGACCGTCAGTGCCTGCGCATGAGGACGTGCCAGCACCCGGAATGTGGCCCACATCAACGGAACGAGAAGCGCCCCCGCGCCTCCCACCAGCAACAGCGCCGCCACGCGACTCGGTGCAACCCATTGCGCAACCGGTGCGACGGCCGTCGTCACGCTGCCGAACTGCGAGAGCACGAAGCCGCCGAGCACGCCGGCGTGGATCGGGAGCAACGCGAGGAGGGTGAGCATGAGCACACGAGCGCTCCGGCCTTCCTGCCAGCGAATGCCGCACAGATAGGCGAGGGCCGGCAGCAGGACGGTCGTGCCCAGCAGGGCGAGGTAACGGGTTACGTCCCCCACTTGATCCCAGCTCTGAACGAGAAACGTCCCGGCCGCGGCGACGATCATCGTCGCGCCGCACCAGCGCAGGACTTGAAATACTTGTTGCAGTCGCGTCTCCATTCGATCTCCTATCGGCTCTCCGCGCGGAGCGCTTCCAGCTCGAGGCGCAGCTCCGCGCTCTCCTCGACCGCTTCGAGCTCCGCTTCGAACGCGTCGATCGGTTCAGCGCATTCGGAGGCGATCTCGATCTCGCCAACACGCGTCTCCCAACGCTCGAACACGTCTTCGAGGTCCCCGATCGGTCCCGTGGTGCTAGCCATCCCGTGGGCGGCTTCCGCTCGCGACTGGCGCGTGCGCATCAGGTTCTTGCGCTCGGTGAGCTCACACAAACGTCCATTCAGAACCCGTATGCCGTCGCTGAGCTCCTTGTGGCAGTGTTCATGCTCACCTAGCCGTTGTCGCAGCCGGAGCACTCGCCGTTCCGAAGCCTTGTGGCGGCGCAGGCACTCGAGCGCGACGTTCTCGTCCTGGGCAGACTTGGCGCGCCGGCGCCAGGCATCGATCGCCTCCTCTTCCTCGAGGAGCGTATCCCGTAGCGCCTGCTGGTCGCGCTCGACCCGCTTCAGTTGGACCCTCGCCCGCGCTGTGGATTGGCGAACCCTCCCTATCGCTGAGCTCACCGCCGCTTCGTGGTTCTCGACCTGGGCGAGCACCCCATCGACCCAGCTGGTCATGCTCATCGTCCATCGCTTCATTCGGTTCATCGAAACCTCCTGGGTCCTGACAGGGCAGGGACCGTGCCATCATCCAGGCACCTGAAATCACTGAAGAAAGCACACCTCACCTCTCAGAGAAGTACAAAAACAGTACAGATGATGTACAATATATGTACATGTTTGACTCCGACACGGCTGCGCGTCTCGAGGCCATCGGGAAGCTTGGTTTCACCAACCCGTTCGGTCCGGAGCGGCCCCGGCTCGAAGCGATCATCGTCGGCGAACAGGTCGCGCGGTCGTCGTTGTGGAGTCGCCCTCTAGACTGGCCTCTGCAAGACCCCGCCCTTCCCGCGATCCAAGAAGAAGCCGAACGACAGATGGCGGCCGCCCAAGCAGGCCTCGCTCGAGGTGACGCCTACACCGACCGTGAGCGCGACCTCATCCGGGGCGTTGCCCTCTACGTGCTCTACTACCGCTACGACGCGGAGCTCTATCAGTCGATCACGTCCGACTCACCCGCCGAGCCCGTCGCCTTCTACGACGCGTTCCAAAACGACTTCTGCGACCTATTCCAGTTCGTCGGGTCGCCGAGCTGGGCCGCGACTCCGGCCGACTTGTTCGCGCTCTTTTTTCACACGCGCCGCGCATTTCACTTCGTGTTCCATCAAATCCTGGGCACGTCGCTGGCCGCTGCCAAGTTGCGCGCGAGCGTCTGGGAGTCGCTGTTCACGCACGACCCGTGGCGCTACCTCGCGCACTTGCAAGGCCGGATGCACGAAGCCAGCACGTTGATCCTGGGACCCTCGGGCACCGGCAAAGAGCTCGTCGCGAGCGCGATCGGCCTGTCTTCATTCATTCCCTTCGATGATCAGCGCAGCCGCTTCGCCCGTGACTTTCGCACCTCGTTCCACCCGCTTCACCTTGCCGCGATGTCCAAGACCCTGATCGAATCCGAGCTTTTCGGTCACAAAAAGGGCGCGTTTACCGGAGCGAGCGCGGACCGAATGGGTCACCTCGAAGGCAGGTCCCCAAGCGAGACGATCTTCC
>CALJYC010000066.1 GCA_937984275.1 uncultured bacterium
TGGGACGTCTTGCGGCCAGTAGTCTTCTTCACGGCCCGGCACGCTGTACTCGTAAGGGCCTCGGTAACAGTTCGGGAGCTCGGGCCAGTTGCCATGAGGCGGCGGCGACTCCGCGGTCCATTCGAGGGTGTTGGCCTTCCACGGGTTCTTCCCCGCGGCCTTCCCCTTGAACATGCTGTACACGAAGTTGAACAGGAAGACCGCCTGGAAGACGAGCATCACCAGCAGGGCCGTCGTGGCGAACACGCGGAGGTCCTGCAGACCCGCCAGGTCGGGAAAGTTCTGGTAGTTGTAGATGCGTCGGTGCTGACCCGCCGTCCCCAGGATGAAGAGCGGGATGAAGATGGCGTTGAAGCCGATGATCGTGCCCCAGAAGTGAATCTTCCCGAGGGTCTCGTTCATCATCTTGCCAAACATCTTCGGGAACCAATACGTGATACCCGCGAAGAAGCCGATGATGGCGATCGGGAAGAACGTATAGTGGAAGTGGGCGAGCACGAAATACGTATCGTGGAAGTAAATGTCCGAGCCGCTCGCGCCGAGGAAGATGCCTGTGATGCCGCCGATGAGGAACTCTGCGATGAACGCAAGCGCCCAAAGCATCGGCGTGGCGAGCCGGATGGAGCCGCCGTAGAGCGTCGCGATGTAGAGGAAAATCATTTCCGCGATGGGAATCGAGATGATCAGCGTGGTGATCGTGAAGACGTTCGCCATGCGAGGGTCGATGCCAGCGACGAACTGGTGGTGAGCCCACACGAAGAAGCTGATGATCCCCGTGGCGAATGCGGTGTAGAGGATCAGCTTGTAGTTGAAGAGCTTCTTGCGGGAGAAGGTGCAGATGATGTCGGCCACGATGCCCATCGCCGGCAAAAGCACGACATAGACCTCCGGGTGCCCGAAGAACCAGAAAAGGTGCTGCCACAGGATTGGGTCACCGCCGCGGCCTGGATCGAAATAACCGGTGCCCACGACCTGATCCATGAAGAGCATCACGGCGCCCGCAATGAGCGGACCGACCGACGCCATGAAGAGGATGCTCGCGATGACGATCATCCACAGAACCATCGGAATGTCGTGCATCTTCATGCCCGGCGCGCGCGCGTTCATCAGCGTGGTGATGAAGTTGATGCCGCCGAGCAGGAAGGCCACGAACTCGAGTGCGACGGCGACGAGCCAAAGGGTCGAGCCGAGCGGCGTGAGGCTATATTCGGCGCTCGAAGAAAGCGGCGGATATGCCGTCCAGGCGCCGCCGAACCCGCCCCCGGGCACGAACAGCGACACGATGAGGACGACCGCACTGATCAGGAAAATTTGATACGAGAGCCGGTTGATGCGCGGAAACACCATGTCGTCGGCGCCGATCATCAACGGAATGAGATAGTTGCCGAACGCGGCGATCAACATGGGCATCGCGACCCAGAAGATCATGATGGTGCCGTGATTGGTGACCAGGGCGTTGTATTCACCCTGTGACACCATGCCGTAGCCCGGAACCGTCTCTCCCGGGAACGCGAGTTGCATGCGGAACGCGTACGACATGTAACCGCCGATCAGCGCCATCACGATGCCAGTAAACATGTACTGCATCGCGATCATCTTGTGATCGGTGGAGAAGATGTACTTGCTCCAGAAGCTCTGCTCGTGGTGCGAGTCGTGCCCGTGAGCCCCGTGTGTCTCTACTGTGCCTGCTTCAGCCATCACTATTCCATTCAGCGGGAAGCGAGCTTGCCCGTGCTGCCCTGCGCCATCCAAGCCGCGTGTTCTTCAGGGGTTTCGACGAAGATCCGCGCACCCATGATCCCGTGTCCAATCCCGCACATCTCGGCGCACTGAATGTCCCATTCGCCGGCCTTCGTGGGCTGGAACCAACCCTTCATGACGCGCCCAGGGATTGCATCCTGCTTGAGACGAAACACCGGGACCGAGAAATCATGGAGAACGTCCTTCGAGAGGAGCTCGTAGTGGTAGGTCATGCCCTCTTGGACGTGAAGCTCGTTGAACGTCGTGATGTCGTCGTCGGTATCGAGCTCGTTGTCCGGACCTGGATGAACGAAGTTCCAAGCCCACTGCTGCGAGATGATGCGAACGGTGCTGTCCGCCTCAGGAAGGCGCTGCTTGATGTTGTACCAAACCATGATGGCCATGAAGACGATGACCAGGTCGCACACGATGATCGCCGCGTGCGGATAGGTGATCCAGCGCTTGAGGTCTTTCTCTTCACCGGTGACGTATTGCGCGCGCTGCCCGTCTCTTTCACGGAAGCGAAAGATGAGGAAGAAGAACGCCGCATAGGCGAGCAAGGCCCAGAAGCCGACAAACACCGCCACCAATGCGATCAGCGAGTCGATATCACTGGCGAAGGAGGACGCCACCGGCACGGCGGATCCAATCAGATAGTCCCCGAGCGGTTCGAAGATCTCTTTGATGAAGTCGTAGATTCCTTGAAGCATTCGTCCCTCTACACACTCAGTTCAGGATGAAGGCGAAAACGACGCCGATGTAGATGGC
>CALJYC010000067.1 GCA_937984275.1 uncultured bacterium
TGGACGAAAACCGTGTTCTGGGAGCAAGCCGTCTGGCAGTGGATGGCGCTGATGCTGGCCATGGTGCTCGCTGCGCTGTTGCCGTGGTTGGCAAATCGTTGGCGACGTTACCGTGGAGGTCCGGCCGTCGGCCGGACGTGGTGGCGCTTCCTGGTGCCCGTCAGCGTGATCGTTGCCGCTGGGGGCCTCCACGAGCTAGTCGAGGGGCCGCTCAACCTCACCGGCAACGTGCTCGAGGTTGTTTTGCACGGGACCGAGGCGGTGATGTTCCTGGGCGGCGCCTGGGCGGTGGGCAGCTTCAGCGGCGTCGTTGCCGAGATCATCATCGCCTCGCCCCGCATTTCCGAAAAGGGCCTGGACGCCAACCTGCTGAGATTCGGGTTTCGCCTCCTCGGCTTAGTCATCGCGGTGCTCATCATCGTGACAGGCCTCGCGGAGGTCGGCGTGCCCGTCGCACCCATGGCGGCGGGCCTGGGTGTCGGTGGCTTGGCGGTTGCGCTGGCCGCTCAGCCGACTTTGGAGAACCTCATTGCGAGCCTCGCGCTCTATTTCGATAAGCCCCTGAGGGTGGGCGACTTCTGCCGTTACGGCGACGATCTGTCCTCCGGGTCCTTGCGCATCGGCACCGTCGAGGAGATTGGCCTGCGCTCGACCCGCCTGCGGGGAATCGACCGCACCCTGACCACGATTCCCAACGCCGACTTTGCAAAGCTTCAGCTCATCAACCTGACCTTGCGCGACCGAATGCTTCTGAGAACGACCATCAGCCTGCGCTACGAGACGACTGCCGAGCAGTTGCGCTTCTTGCTCGCGAAGCTGCGCGAGATGCTTCTGGCACACCCCAAGATCACCGAGATTCCGGCGCGAGTGCGGTTTGCCGGTTTCGGTGACTACTCGCTGAACGTGGACATCTTCGCCTACGCCGACACGCCGGACTGGAACCAATTCCTGGCCATCCAGGAGGATGTCTACCTGCGCATCATCGATATCGTCGAGGAGGCAGGAACGGGCTTCGCCTTTCCGTCCCAGACGACCTACCTCGCAAAGGACGGCGGCCTCGACGAAACGAAGGGTGAAGCGGCCGAGGCGGAAGTCCAGGCATGGCGCGACAACGAAACCCTTCCGTTCCCCGAGTTCGCGCAGACAGAGCGCGAGCGCGTATTCAACACACTGGCGTATCCGCCGGAAGGCGCACCGCCTCCCGCGGCCATGAGCGACACACCGGTACATCCGGCCCGCAAACGGCTGGGTCTGAAATGGCGGCGCAAGGACGACACCTAGCGGAACGTTTCGATTTTCTTCTGAGTCGCGCCTTGGATGGCGCTCTGGTCCGCTTCGTCGAGGTTCTTCTTCTCTCGCTGTTCGAACGTCTTGATCCCCTCGTCGGCTTCTCGGATCCGCTTCTCCGCTTCGTCGCGCTGTCTCCGTGCATCGAGCGCGTCTTGCTTCAGCGCTTTGAGATCGGGGTTTTCCTCGTCCGCGATGGACTCTTCGAGCGCTTCACGCTCGAGCTCTCTCTCCGCCGCGATGGCCTGCTCTTTCTTCTTTTCCTTCACGCGGGTTTTGACGACATCGGCCGTCTGACCGATGTCACCCCCCACGGAAAGGATGAAGATCCGTTCTCTCGCCGGAACCCGGGTGTAGCTGTCGTCGTCGTCGATCGCTTGCCCGGTGAGGTTGAGCCCGTTTGCCGTTCCGGTCCCAAAGAGCATCGAGACGCCCACCGACAAGCCTTTTCCGTCCTTCATGCCCCCGAGCGAGGCGCTGAAGCCATAGCGGTCGATCTTGATCGGTTGCAAAGGCTCGCCTGCGACGGGCACGCCGCCCGGCGAGCCGCTCCGATCGGTGAGGAAGCCCAAGCGCCCGAATAGGAATCTGTTGATTTGGATTTCCGAGCCGATCGAGACATTCCAAGTGAAGACTCGTTTCGTCGAGTCCGCGAAAAGGATGCCCGAGGTATTGGCGCGGTTTTCCAGCTGGACGATGTCAGGCGCAATGGATCCCTCTCCGACCGGGCCGACGAGCTGAAGGTCTGCGGCCACGACGACCTTGTCGGTGATCACATAGGAAACGCCGAGCCGGAGCTCCCACGGAATGGGTGAGCGAGCGGTAAACTGGCGCTCGCCGAAGACCGCGTCGGCAAGGCCTGGGTTGTTCGGGTGCGTCACGGGTCGAACGTCGGTGAGCTCGAACCTCAAGTTCGATTTGCCGCCCACCCGAATGCCAGGCGGCTGAAACATGAGACCAAACCGCCATTTCTTCGCGAAGATCTTCAAGAGGCCAATACGAAAGCTGAGGTCCCAGGAGCTCATCGTGAAGACCGTGTCTCGAGCGATCTGCCGCGCATTGATGATGCAAAACGGCAGATTCGGGCTGGTAGGGCAGGGGCTTCCCTGGCTCGGGTCTTGTGTCCCGCCGATGCCGATCGACGCCGTCTCGACGTGTTCGAGCTGTCGGTTGTTCGCGAACACCCCAATCCCGACCGCGAGATCGAGGAGCGGACGAAACCCCACGGCTGCGCCAAAGATGGTATTTCGGTCGCTCCGAAAGAACTGGAAGCTGTTGGTGCGGCCAAGCTCGCCTTCGAAATTGATGTCGCCCCCGATTTCATCGTTGTAGGTCTGGAACGCTGAGATCGCGATCTGCACCGGCTTGCGATAATTGAGCTCGGGTTTCGTTTTGCCCACGGCGAAGCTCGCCGCGGCAAAGCCAGGCAGTGTGGGCCGCGAGGTCAGATTGAAGTCTTCGAC
>CALJYC010000068.1 GCA_937984275.1 uncultured bacterium
GGCATGTACTCGAAGTTCATGCCCCAGATGGCACCGAGCAGGGTCGGAGGCATGAACACGGTGGCGACAATCGAGAACCAGCGTGCGCTTGCGTTCTGACGGAGCCCGATGAACCCGATCGTGGAATCCATGAGGCGGCTCAGTTGCTCGTCGATAGACGCCGCGAAATCGCGCAGGCTCACCACGTCGCCCTCCGCAAGCTCCAGATCTTCCTCGAGGTCGGCTGTGAGGGCGAACTGCGGCTCTTTTCGGAGAATCTCGACTGTACGCGAAACCAGGCGGTGCCGGTATCGGAGCACCACCATCCTTGCCTGAAGGCGCCCGAGACCCGAAAGGACGTTCTCGAGGTCCACTTCCGCCCTGCTGGTTTCGGCGGTGCTGAACAGAATACGGGCACTACGATGAACCTCGGCTTCGGCAGCGTCGAGAGCCCTGGACGTGATCTCCATCGCCCCCGCCAGAATCTGAATCACGATCTGCATACGAGGGTGCGGACCCGCTTCCATGTCGGTGACGGAGCGAGTTGCAGCCTCAATCGCTGGAATCGATCCGCTCCGAAACGTGACGAGCCGATGGGTGTTCATGAGTACTACGCCCTTCGCGGTCGTCACACCATCGCCGGCGTCGACTCGCTCTGCGTGCAAGAGCACCGTGAGCTGATCCCCCTCCACTTCCACGTGGCCGTATACATCAAAGCCAAGGTCGACCGTGTCGATCTCTAGATGCAGCCCGAGCTGTTCCGCCAGACTGATCGTCTCTTCTCTGGTGGGTTCGACGACGTCAACCCAGATGGCTCGCTCGGGAATCTCACGCGGCGCAGATACCGCGAGCGGTACTATTTGCCCTTCATCGACGACGTAGGCTGTGATCTCCATGCCCGGAGCCTACCTGAACCCGAGGCTACGGCGTGTACCAAATCGGCGAAGCAAACGTTGCCTTTCTCGAGGCCCTCGAAGCGCGCCTGGACGCCGAAGAAGCCCACGGGGCAGCTGGCGCCTAAGAGCGCTCAGTCGCCAAAGATCCCAAACGCCAAACAGACGTTCTTCCTGAGAGCCTCATCTCATCTTCAGCGGCTTGATTAGACGGGGTCGACCGCCCGGCGGTGCAAGGATTGCGTCGCCTTTGAGCGAAGAAAGCAGAGCCTCCGCGTGCTTGCGTCCCGTATCCGATCGGACGTTGGTCAAGGCCCAGTCGCCGTCCTTGATGAGCACGATGCCCCTCATGTCGGGGAGCTTCAGCTTCTTGCGAATGAGCGTTGTTGCTTTCGCTGCTATCGTGATGTCCAGGTTGTCCGGGATCACGATTGCTGGGCCGTCGACAATCTCGTCGAGGTAGAGTGTGCGGGACTCGAGCTGAAGGTCCCCGACGATCATGCGGCCGTCGCTCAGGAACACGTTCAGCGGCGAAAGTGACCCTTTGAGAGCCATATCACTCCGCCCATAGGCTCCGGCCAAGGACTGCACCTTGGTCGCTTTGGGCGTGAGCTTCAGCGAAGCCGCGCCGACCTCGATATGCGGCGCGTCCTTCGGTCGGTACGCGATAGCGGTCGCCACCACCCACCCCTTCAGCCGTTCGACCCGTTCGCCCTTCGCCGCAAGGTCGAGGTTCACCGCGACGGTTCCACGGAGCTCTGCTTCGTCGGTCAGCGGATACGCCTCCGCGACCTCCGCCAGGTCGAGGCGGCCTTCCGCGGTCAGCTCGATGTCAGGCTGGGACAGGGGCGTCCTGAGCGCAAAGCGCCCTTCGACATGGCTCTGCCCCGCCCGAGCGGTGAAGCTCGCAACGTGGATCGCGACCTTGTCCAAGTGTCCGCCCGGATGCTTCACGCTGGCATCCACGCTGATGTCGGTCAGTGGAAGCGGGAGCTCGGGGTGTTGGAGCGTGCCGTTACGAACGAACAGCGATGCCGAGAACGATGGTGCGCGGTCGTCTCGAAGGCTCAACCGCCCCTTGACCTTCGCGCGAATGGAGTATGTTCCGGTCGCCCGAAGGCCCGCGATGTCGCCCCTGTACGCATTGGGGATCGCCGACACCAGCGCGCGGATCGATTGCCGTTTGCCCGAGACAAGCTCGAGGTCCAGGTCGACATCCCCATCCTGCCATTCGATCTTCCCCGAGGCCTCTCCGGTGAGCTCGTTGAGCGCGACCTCCAGGCGCTCGACCTCGAGGCGCTGTTCGTCGGCGCGCAGGACCCCGGCGAGATCGACGCTCGCTTTGGCTCTCTTGATGTATCGGACGCCTGCGATTCGAACCGTCAGTGATTCGACCGTCGTCGACGACGAGACCGTATAGGTGGCACCCTCGATTACTGCGGAGCCGTCGTGCTTGAGACCTTCGAGCGAGACCTCGGTGCCGGGGGAGCCATACTCGATCCGTCCGCCGCTCACTTGGTACCGCCGAAGACGAAGCGCGAGCGCTGCGGGCTCCTCTTCCGCCTCGGTTTCTTCTTCATCGGCGGCTTTGACGATGTCGTAGTTCGCCTCTCCGTCTTCGTTGACGAGCAAGTAGATCTCCGGCCGGTCGATGGTGGCCGACTCGATGAGGAACTGCTCGTCTCGGACCAGCCGAACCAGGTCTACCCCCGCACGAAACGACTGAACCGAGGCAAGCGTGACCCCCTCGAATGCGCCAGCGCCCACGACCTCCAAACCGGCGACCTCGATGATGAGCGTCGGAAAGGTCGACAACAGTGAGAGCTCGACTTCCTCGAATGAAACCGTCGCCTCGAGCCGCTCGCTGATCTGCCGTCCGACGAGCTCGACGACGCGGTCCTTCAAGACAAACGGGGCAAGCAAGAGTGCCCCAAGCGACAACAGAACGGATGCGCCGACTCCAATGAGGGCTGCTCTCAACAAGGTCTTCACGGTGACTCAACGCGTTCCAGCCAACGCATCTCTAAAACGCGACCCCGAGATGCTTCGGCAGCACCGAGAAATGTAGCTTGTTCTCGGTCGTCGGCTCCCCATCGAGGTTGAAGTGCACCTCGCGTTCGGCCTCGATCGTGAACTCCGGCAGCTGCCAGTAGCGTAGTATTTTGTTGTTCGGGTCGTCCGGCGTTTCGAGCTCGGTGCTGAGCCGCATCAGATCACCGCCGGTCGCCTGACTCACGGCGACGAGGTCGAGCAAGCCATCGTCGAGCTGGGCCTTGGGAGCGACCTCGAAGCCGCCGCCGGCGAGGCGGTTGTTGCCGACCGCCATGAACAGCATGCTGCCCTCGATCGGTTCTTGGCCGGGAATCAACAGTCGACCCTTGTACGGCTCGAGATTGAAGGCCTTGACCAGCCCCATGAGGGTGTAGGCGCCGCCACCGAGCGCCTTTTTCATCTTGATCGGTGTCGTCGCCGTGATCTCGGCGCCAAAGCCGCCGCTGGTCACGTTGATGAACGAGCGCTTGTTCGCACGGCCGACGTCGATGACTTG
>CALJYC010000069.1 GCA_937984275.1 uncultured bacterium
GGATCAGACCGTTTGTTCAAAGGGTTAATTCATCGTCTTTGTGACTGTTTCCCGAGGCGAGTGTGTGTGACGTCAACTCGGAGTTCGGGCCCTTCATCCTGACCCCGCCGCCCCCACGCGAGCGCCTGCCCCTTTTTCTCCATCTGGGGTAGAAGGCGCCCACTAGAAGGAGGCCTGGGATGGCTAGGAGTTGGGAGGTGCTTAGGGTTAGGAGCTCGCCGCGAGGGTCGGCAGCATTCAGTCCGACTCTAACACCCAGGCTCAGCTGGCAAGAGCCTGGGCGCCATCGGCGCGCGCCCGCTTTTCCCGGCGTCCATCGACAAAGCCTTCGATCAAAATCAACGCGACACCGATCGTGATCCATGCGTCGGCGACGTTGAACGTGGGGTACGCCCACCGGTCGTTGAGATGAAAGCGGACGAAGTCGACCACGTAGCCCAAGCGCACGCGGTCCACGAAGTTCCCGACGGCTCCCGAGACGATCAGCGGAACGCTGATGGCGAACAGCGCGCCGCCGCGGCCCGTGGCGAACATCCACAGGAGAAGGATCGCAGCCCCCGCCGCTGCAACGTAGAAGACGCCTTTACGGACCGGGGTCGGCATGCCGCGCATGAACCCAAATGCCGCGCCGCAGTTCTCGGCGTATCGAAACTCGAGGTAGCCATCGATCAACACAACCGGTGGGCGCTGAGCCCGCTGGGGCTGAATCCGGCCGTAGTCGTTGGGCTGGCAGACCGGCGCCGAGGGGAGCGCCGCGGGCTGAGAGAGCCGGTCGAGCGCCCAGTGCTTGGTGCCGAGGTCCATGGCGGTGAAGACCGCGGTCGCGGCCAGACACAGAATCAGGGCCTTCGATGAGCGGGGTGTGCGAGTCACGGCGGGCGACTCTAACAGTTGAATTTCGTGGGTCAAATCACCGCCGGCGCCCCGCAGAACGAGGTGCGACCCATCGGTGAAATCGACCCAGGTTGAGATAAAAGTTCACGATTACAGTTGTTTACAATAATGTGACACAGGCATGGTTGCGATTGTGTCACGTTGTGTTACAAGTGGGGCATGAGCGACGAAGACGACAAGAAGAGCCGCCAGGACGCCAAGAAAGAGCGGGTGCTTCATACCCGTGTGCCGGCTGTCCTCGAGCAGGAGCTCAAGCGGGTCGCCAATGCGTGGCGGGTCCCGGTGTCGAATGTCGTTCGGGCGCTACTCGAGGACGCCCTCGATACCCTCGATGTCGTTGGTGCGAAGGCCGAGGGTGAGCTCCGCGAGGTCTTGGAGCTACTCGCGTCGGAGCGTCATCGGTTTCGCCGAAAATCGAGCGAGCACTTGAGCAAGATCCCGGGCGCGCCAAATCCAGACGAGGTAGCGGGTGCGGCCGAGCCAACCAACGAACCGGCGCCGCCTGCCGATCCGCTCGAGGGCGCCGTCGGCGTCACGCCGATGACGCTCGTGCCCGACGCGGTCTGCGGCCTGACCGGAGAGAAGCTTCCTGCCGGGTCTGAGGCCTACATGGTCCTGTTCGATGACCCAAGCCGAAAATTGATCACGGGCAGGGACGCCTTGCCCCGAGCATCGACACCCAACAAGGAGAAAGCCGATGACTGAGCAAGAAAAGATCCAATCCACTATAGAAGAAAACGTCAACGCAGCCGTCGATCAGGTCAGCAAGACTGCCGAGAGCGTCACGACGCTGGGCCGCAAGGTCACCAGCTTGTGGCTCGGGGTCTCGCGCACCGCGATCGACGCCGCTGCCAAGACCCTCACGACCACCTCCGAGATGATCAGCAGTCTCGCGGAGTCGATGGGCGAGCTTTCCGACCGCGTCGAAGGCCCCAAGAAAGAAGCTTAATTCCAAGCCGGCGACCGGTAGGACGGCCTAGGAGTCGTTCTACCGGTCCATCGGCCCGTGAGGGAGCCGCCGCCCCTCCCGCAAATGACGGAAGGCGTTGATGCCCCATCGGGTGACGAAGTACGAAGGAAGCGCCACGAGCAGGCCGCACACCAGTGCGCCCATCCAAAGCTCCCCGCCCGTGCTGGCCAAGAGTCGGCCCGCTTCACTCCAGAATTCGCTTTCGAGCAAACGGCCGGCACCGTCGTCTTTGAGCGCCCGACCGGTGTTCCCAAGCCAGGTCTTGATCGTGGCTCGTGTGACTTCCTTTTCTGGATGCAGCACAGCCGCCCCGACCGACCAGGTCGTGTAGTACAGCGGCACCGCCGTGAACGGATTGCTGATGAACAGGATCGGAATGCCCGACACCTTGTTGGCGCGAAGCAGCGCAGCGATCGGCAGGTACAACACGATCTGAAAGCCGAGGGTCGGCGTGAACGCAATCATCGCGCCGATGAACACGCCCCACGCAATGCGGTGCGGAGTATCATCGAGGTGCAAAATGTTGTGGAAGACGATCTGTTGTAGACGCCGCCACAGGTCTCTTGGCTTCATTCCAGGTCACCCCATGCCCCGCCGCCCGGCGTTTCGACGCGCAAGACGTCGCCGGGCGACACTTCGAGGGTGACGCGATGAGCGAGTTGCTTACCGTTCAGTAGGTTCATGCCCGGAGCCCCTGGACCGCCGCCGCGCATACCATAGGGCGAGAGGATACGCCGCTCGGAGAGCACCGACACCCGCATGGCTGCGAGGAATTCGAGCTCGCGAATCAGGCCGTCGCCTCCTGCGCGCGCCCCCTTGCCGCCCGAGCCGCGCCGAAGCTCGAACCGGCGAACCCGGATCGGGAACCGGGTTTCTAGGACCTCGGGGTCGGTGCATTTGGAGTTGGTCATGTGGGTGTGCACGCCCGACGCGCCCGGCCGGCGCTGCGTTGCGCCAGCACCGCCGCCGAGCGTCTCGTAGTACGCAAACCGATCATCGCCAAAGGTGATATTGTTCATGGTTCCCTGGCTCGCGGCAGCGAGGCCGAGTGCGCCAAACAGCACATCGACGATGCGCTGCGAGGTTTCCACGTTGCCTGCGGCGACTGCCCGATCGGCATCGGGAGACAGAAGCGAGCCTTCCGGGATCCGAACGGTGACCGGCCGCATGCAACCGCTGTTGAGCGGGATCGGTTTTCCGACCAACACGCGGAGGACGTAGAGAATCGCCGCTATGGTGACGGCCCGAGGTGCGTTTAGGTTGTTGGCGAGCGCGCCGTCGGTCCCTTCAAAGTCGATTTCCATCGCGCCGCCGCGGACGCTGACCCGAACCGCGATGCGCGCCCCGTCGTCCAGTCGATCCTCGAACCTATGCTCGCCATCCGCGAGGCCCTCGATGGCTTGGGCGGTCAGCTCAGCGGCGTTGTCCTGGATGTGCTGCATGTACGCGGTGACGACGTCGATTCCGTAGCGTGCGAGAAGCTCGTCGAGTAGCTGCGTGCCCTTCTCGTTGGCAGCGATTTGCGCTTGCGTGTCGGCCAGGTTCTCTTCGGGGTTGCGTGCCGGGTACCGGCCGCCCGTGAATGCATCGCGCAGGCGCGTTTCTCGAAAGGTTCCGTCACTGACGACTTCGAGATTCCGCAACACGACGCCCTCTTCTTCGAGGGTGGTTGAAAACGGCGGCATGGAGCCGGGGGTGAGCCCCCCGACGTCTGCGTGGTGCCCGCGCGAAGCGACCACGAAGAGGAGTGCCTCGTCACTGTCGTGCACGGGCGTGACAACGGTGATGTCGGGAAGGTGTGAGCCGCCTCCCGCAGGGTCGTTGGTGACGAAGACTTGGCCCGGCGTCGAAGCGGGATGCGCGGCGAGGACGGCGCGCACCGATTCGCCCATGGCTCCGAGATGCACCGGGATGTGCGGTGCGTTGGCCACGAGCCCTCCCTCCGCGTCGAACACTGCGCACGAGAAGTCGAGACGGTCACGAATATTGGTGCTCATCGCGGTGCGTTGCAGCACCACGCCCATCTGCTCGGCGATTGATTTGAACTGGTTGTTGAAGACCTCGAGGAGCACGGGGTCGACGCGGGTATCAGCGGCCTCGCGCCCGGCATCGGTCTCGGTGTCTCGGAGGATCAGATAGTCGCGTTCGTTTCGAAGAGCCACGAAGCCCGCGTCCACGACGACGGTTCCGGTGGCATCCAATACCAGCGCGGGCCCGGGGACCTCCTCGCCGATCGGGAAGCTCTCGCGGCGGTAGACCGGTGCCTCGACCAGCCTCCTCCCCGACCAAAGCATTGCTGTGCGTATGGGCTCGCCCGCGCCAGGCTCGGCGGAGGGGAGCTCCGGTTTGGCGGCGCTCAGCTCGACGGTGACCCGCAAGGTGGCAGCCTCGACGGGGTGCTCGGGTCGAACGTATCCGAACTCGCGTCGGTGTAGCGTCTCGAATGCTGAGCGCATCGCGCTCGATTCGCCCCAGTCGACGGCCAGTGCGGTTTCGGTGCCCCGGTAGCGAAGCGCGATTTGGCGGCGGACACTCCATCGCGCCCCGGAGCTAACGTCCCGCGCGAGCGCGGCACGTCCGGAACCCTCGAGCTCTGCGAACGCGCTCTGCCAGCGTTCGGGCAACGGGCCTTCCAGGCTCGTACGTCCTGCGTCGCGCTCGCCGTGCCATTCGAAGTTGGCGACTCCCATCCCAAACGCCGACAGAGCGCCAGCGTACGGATGAAACACCAAGCTTCGAATCCCCAACCGGCGCGCGATGAGGCACGCGTATTGCCCGCCAGCGCCGCCGAAGACGACCATGCCGTGGGTGCGCACATCGTGGCCACGGCCGACGGACACCTTTTGAATAGCGGCCGCCATGTTCTCCACCGCAACCCGAAGGAAGCCATCGGCGACGTCGGTGGCGGTTCGTTCGACGCCGAGCGCTCGCAGGGAAGCCGCGATCTCATAGAGCTTCTTCCGCGGCCTGTCTTTGTTGAGCGCAAAGGGAAATCGGTCGGCCGCGATGCGTCCCAGGCACAGCGAAACATCGGTGAGTGTGAGCTCGCGCGCGCCCGGTTTTCCATAGCAAAGCGGACCGGGCTCGGCGCCCGCGCTTTGTGGGCCGACCGTCATGCGTTTTCCTTCGAGCTTGCAGATCGAGCCACCTCCTGCGGCGACGGTGTGGAGCTCGATCATCGGGGCGCGAATCCGAATTCCGCTGATCTCGGTTTCGAACACCCTCGAAACCTCGCCAGCGTAGCGCGACACGTCCGTTGACGTTCCGCCCATGTCAAAGCCGATCACCTCCGAGAGCCCTAGCTCGTCTGCTACTGCGCCTGTCGCGACGACGCCCGCGGCGGGACCGGACAGCACTGCGTTCCGTCCGATGAAGCCGGACGCGTCGACCAAGCCACCGTTGCTTTGCATCATTCGCAGACGCCCAACGCCGAGCTCCTTTTCGAGCTCCATCAGGTACCGCGTCAGCAACGGGGTGAGGTACGCATTAGCGACCGTTGTGTCCGTGCGGCTCAGTAGCCCGGGCTCGTTTGAGATTTCACTGGAGATCGAGACGTGCGTGAATCCGAGGTCCTTTGCGATCGCTGCCACCCGATGCTCGAGGCCGCCATCGCGATACGCGTGGATCAATGCGACAGCCACCGATTCGACGCCACGGTCTCGCGCCCCCTCGAGCGCCTGGCGGAGCGCTTCTGAATCGAGAGAGTGAAGGACCGATCCATCGGCCGTCATCCGGGCGCCAACCTCGATGACCGC
>CALJYC010000070.1 GCA_937984275.1 uncultured bacterium
GGAATCCCGCTCGAGCAGGCGCACCGTGCGGCAGGAGACGCAGAAGCCACCGGGCGCGTGTTGCTCGCATTGGCGCCGCAGTTGCCGCGTGTCTACGGAGAGCTCGTTCGGCTCCAGAAGCGCTACGCAGCATTTCAGGAAGCCGAATTCGCAGCGTGGAAACGCTTTCGGTGAGCCCAAAAATCACCAAACCGCGCCTGATTTGGGTTCCGTTCGCCTTGATGGCGATCGGGAGTTGGACGCCGGTCGTCGGCATGTGGCTCAACGGCATCGAATGGTCGGGGGCGGCTGGGCGAGCCGTCGCCTTTTGGTACACGGTGCCCGCATTGGTGGCGATTCTGCTGGTGCAAGGCCCCTGGCTGAAGCAACCGATTCTGAAGCCGCTCGGCATCCAGTTTTCGATCAACCGATGGTGGGGCATTGCGTGGCTGCTCCCGGTCGCAGTTCTTTTCGTCGGCATTCTGGTCACGTGGGCCGCCGGTTTCGAACCGGTGCTAACGGTCGAGCAACTGATCGAAAGCAAGCGCTCCACTGTGCCGCCGGACCAACTCACGCAGTTCAACGAGTACCTCGCGGAAAGCCCGCCGCCGCATCCGCTGATGTTGATCGTCATGGGGATGCCCGCCGGGCTGACCTTCAATCTCATCCCGGGGCTCTGCGAAGAGGTCGCGTTCCGTGGCTACTACTTCCGTGAGGTGTCGGGTGGCTTCTGGGCGCGCTCGACGAAGATTGGGCTCTTGTGGTGGCTGTGGCTCGCACCGTCGGTGGCGATCGGGAATCTGTACGGCACCCCGGGGCTCTGGGGCGTGGCGCTCGCCCTTCCCTGGTGCATCGTCGCTTCTTGGGTGTTGGTATACGTGCGCGTGCGGAGCGAGTCGGTGGTCGCCGTTGCGATCGCGCGAGGCACCATGCTCGCACTGACGGCCGCCGCTCACGATCTCACCTTCGGCGCGCCAACATGGCTTGGGCCGTTCTATGGGATCGGCGGCATCGCGGGGCTCTTGGCCGTTTGGCTTGCCTTCTGGATTCACGACCGCACTCGTGCGAAGGGTCGTTTGACCACGGGCTGAGGAAGAGCAACTTGGGAGATTCAACGAAGCTCGGGCTGCACGCCCGCTACGGAGGCTACGCGTTCGTCACGGGGGCAGCGCGGGGGATCGGACGGGCGTTTGCGACGAATCTCGCCGCCGATGGGTTTGATCTCCTATTGGTCGACCGGGAAGCCGGCGAAACGGAAGCGCTCGCCGAAGAGCTCGCTGCTAAACATGGCATCGATGCGCGTGCGCTCATCTGTGACCTCGCCGAGCCAGGCCTCTCGGCAAAGGCCGAGGAGTGGGCGAATACCTACGAGATCGGCCTCCTCGTCAATAATGCGGGCATCTCTTTGCTCGATCCCTTTTTCGACATCCCCCTGGATGCGCACCTCGTGACGTTGGATCTCAACTGCCGCGCCACGCTCGTGTTGACCTACATCGTTGGAAAGACGATGGCGTCTCGCGGCCGCGGGGGGATCATCATCGTCTCGTCCGCGTCCGGACTGTCGGGTTCCCCGTACTTCTGCCACTACGCCGCCACGAAGGGCTACGGCTTGAACCTGGCGGCGGGATTGTGGTCGGAGCTCCGGGGCAGCGGCGTCGACGTCCTGGCGGTGTGCCCTGGCATGACCGACACCAAGCCGGTCCAGGACCAGGGCCTTGGCGAGGACTTACCGTTCTACGTGCCTCTCAGCGGGCCCGAACCTGTGGCGCTCTCGGCGCTCCGAGCACTAGGCGGACAGCCCACGGTGGTCCCGACGTGGGCGGATCGGATGTCCGCAGGCCTGCTTTCGAAATTTCTGCCGAGACGCTGGACGCTGTCGATCATGAAGCGGTCGATCGAAAAGATGCGCCGCTAGGCTACACGGGTGGCTTTCGAACCTTGAGGCTACCGGCAAACCAACCGTCGACCCCGCTGGTATACCACTTCGACATTCGGCGATCCGATGGGCCTCCGCAGAGTGCGGTGTGCAGGACAGATGCGCTCATGTCGGCCACGAGGCGCAGCGAGGGCGTGAACGAAGTGAGCCGCTCGCCAGAACGGTAGATCTGCCCCTGGTGTGGCGTCGCCCGTCCGCCGCGAACCGGGATTGGACCCCGATCGAAGCCGAGGAAGCGAGGGAGCTTGCCGCCAAAGAACATGTTGGTGAGGGTGATGTGGTTTCTCTTACCCCAGGGTTCGGGCGCCTGATCGGCGACCCTCGCGAGGGCGGCGCTCCAAACCTCGTCGCGCGTGCGTCCGCCGAGCCACGGCGATGATTCAGAAACGAGCACGCGATCGAAGTTCTGGTAGAAGTCGATGAATGCGCCCGTGGCCACACGCAGGTGCTCGATGACCTGGACGCCGCAGGCGGGACCGAACATCTCGACGAGGAGCTCCGCGTAGAAGATCTCGAAGGCCGTCGCGCCGTTGGACTCGGGCTCATAGCGGCAATCCCAATCACGGAGGGCCTCGGCAAGCGGCCCCGCTCCCAGTAGTGGCGTGAGGACTTCGAGGAACTCGGCGGCCTGGATGGAGTACGTGTCCATTTGGATCGCGCCGAAGGAGTCCACATCGTGGTCGCCGCGGGCCGTCAACAGCTGCGCGATGCGTCGAGCGCGGTAGTCACCCATCGGCGCGTTGATGGGGTTCGCATGGCCGAGGTGGTTGAGATCCTGGTTCGCCGTCACGATCACACCGTCCGCAGGATTGAGCGTGCGCGGCAGTTCCTCGGGATCGACGAAACCTTGCCAGTCGAATCGTTGGTCCCAGCCAGGCCGAGGCGCGAAACCCGACCAATCGTCGGGGCGTTTCGGCATCAGGCCCGACATCTGGTAGCCGATGTCGCCAGCACTGTCGGCGAAGATCCAGTTCATTGAGGACTCGACGTTGGCGAACGCGGCCATCCCGTCGGACACCGTACGGGCCGTCCACATCGGGAGCAGCGTATTGAGTGACTGGGCTCCACCATTCGATCCAGACCAACGTGTGGCAAGCGAGTATCCCTCGGAGGTCGCGCTGCCATCGAGGACGCCGTGCAGGTTCTCCCAGAAGGTCTCGACGATCGGCTCGCCCTTCTTACTCTTGATCGTCTCGACGCGTTGATCAAAATCGACCCAGGCGTCTCCGCGACGGAACTTCCCGTCCCGACAGTGTTCGACCCACGAGTCGATCGCGTCCATGAAGGTGTA
>CALJYC010000071.1 GCA_937984275.1 uncultured bacterium
TAGCGCTTGCGGGGTGCAATGGCGGGGGCCAATCGGCCAGCCAGCCTACCGTAGGCAGCACTCAGGCCGCGCTGATCTCCTACGATGAGGCCATGCAGAGACCGGTAGCGATCGGAGACGCCACCAAGAAGTGCCGCGAAAAGCAGTTGAGCCGCGACCAAATCGTCGCGGAGCTCGATAGCCACCTCGACGAGATGTACCACGAGTGCGTCGTGACCGAATCCAGGCGAGGGAAGGTCCCGAGCACGGTCACGATCGATATCGCGATCCTTGGAGACGGCTCCGTGCAGGGCGCGACGGTCTCCCCCGGAAGCAAGCGCTTGCAGGGCTGCATCGGAAACATCGTGGAAATGATAAGCTTCCCCAAGTTTGCTGCGCCCCGCATGGGCGCCCGCTATCAGTTCCACACCAGCTAGACGGGCGCTTCACTGTATCGCCATGCGCTCTTGGGCGGAGCGGTGATCCACGCGGAGCTACTCCGCGGTCATGACCCCACGGGAGAGCATCGCCTCGATCTCCTCGCCCGAATAGCCCGCTTCGGCCAGGATCTCTCGAGTGTGCTCACCTGCCCGTGGAACCGGCCGGCGCAGGCCAAAACGATGGCCGTTCATTTCGAGCGGTAAGGCCGGCAGTTTGGTCTCCTGGCCCTCGCGCTCGCCATCGGTGACTGTGAAGGGCAGCAAGCCACCGCCTGCATTGAGGTGCGGATCGTCAAAGAGCTCTTCCGGTCGGGTAATCGGTGCGAACGGCAGGCCGCTTGCCTCCAGTTTTTGCATGAGCTCGGCCTTCGGATAACTCGCGAAGACTTTCTGGATGATCGGCAGGAGCCGATCCTTCTCGGCGACGCGACCGTCATTCGTTTTTAGCGATTCGTCTGCGGCGAGGTCGTCCAACCCGAACGCGTCGCATAACAAGACCCACTGCTTGTCGCTGACGATCCCAACGAATACCTGGTCGGCATCCTTGGTGTCGAACACCTGGTAGATCGCCCAGGCGGAGACGCGCGCTGGCATCGGCGCGGCGGCCTCGCCCGTCACGGCGTACTGGGCCATGTGCTGACCCACGAGAAAGACGGTGCTTTCGAACAGCGATGCGATCACTTTCTGACCTTCACCCGTGAGCTTGCGCTGAAGCAGCGCGCCGAGGACACCCAGCGCACCGAACATGCCGCCCTGAACGTCGATCACGGATGCGCCCGCCCGCAGGGGTCTCCCGGGCGGCCCGGTCATATAAGCGAGTCCGCCCATCATCTGCGCAACCTCATCCATCGCCGTGCGATTCTCATAGGGACCGCCCAGAAATCCCTTCTCAGAGCAGTAGATCAGGCCCTTGTTGCGTTTGCTGAGTGCTTCGTACCCGAAGCCGAGCCGATCCATCGTGCCGGGACGAAAATTCTCGACGAGCACATCCGCGGCATCGACGAGCTTCAGCACCGCAGCTTTGCCCTCCTGCGACTTCAGGTCCACGCACAGCGATCGCTTGTTGCGGTTGTACGCCGGAAAATAGCCAGCACCGGAACCAGGCAGCAGTCGGGTCTTGTCGCCATGCGCCGGTTCAATCTTGATCACGTCCGCGCCCATGTCAGCCAAGATCAAACCCACTGCCGGGCCCATCACCATATGGGTAAACTCGACGATCCGAATGCCCGCCAGGGGCAAGGACTGCTTTTCCGTCATCGTTGGGCGTCTTCCACCGAAAATCTCGCTCTCGACGGCGAATCGTCAGTCGAAAACCGGGAGGTGGCAAGGCTCATTTTGCTGGCAGTGTGTTGACTCGCTACCGTCAAGCTTGAAGATGTTGATGCTGTCGTCATTCATTGATGCTGCTGGGCGTCCAACTGATGCAGGGCAAGCCAACGGGCGATGTCGCCCCTGTGAAGCAAGCCGACGATGTGCTCGCCCCTCATGACGGGCAGTGGGTCCCTCTCCGATTCCGCCAGCGTACGTAGTGCGTCGCGGCCCCCAACGTCGGGACTCAGGCGCTCATCGATCGGGCTCATCACGTCGCGGACGGTTTGCGTGGCGCGCTCGGCCTCGCTGGTCTCTCGCGCGTCGTCGAAGGTGATGAGACCGATTGCTTTGCCTGCTTCCACTACGGGCCACGCCACTTGAGCGCTGCGGAGTAAGAACTCGTTCACAAACGCTTCCAGGGTCACGTCAGGGCCGATGACTTCGAAATGCGTTCGCATCAGGTTTCCAACGACCAGCTCGTCGAACGTTTGCTGTACGAGCAGCTGCACGTAGCTGTTGCGCGCTGCGTTGTTGAGAAACCAACCGATCAGCAGTAGCCAGACGCCCTGCATGAAGTTGCCCCCAAGAGCCTGCAGCACACCGAAGCCCATGAGCGCCCACGCAAAGGCCCGGCCCATGTTCGATGCCCACTGCGTAGCGCTTCGGAGGTCGCCCGAAATGCCCCACAGAATGGCTCGCAGCACCCGTCCTCCGTCCAACGGAAAGCCCGGGATCAAGTTGAAGAACGCCAGCATGAAGTTGATCGGACCCAGCCACAGGAAGAGCGTTGCTCCGGGTCCCAGATGGGCCATCGCAGCCTCGGGGTCCTTGAGGACGTCGCTCGGGAAGTCGGCGCCCGCTAGCATGGCGCCAAGGGACGTGAAGGCGAAGCCGAGAAGGGCGCTCATCGCAGGGCCGACGATGGCGATCAGGAACTCCGTCGCGGGCGTATCGGGCTCCCGCTCGAGCTCGGACACGCCGCCGAAGACGAAAAGGGTGATCCGCGGCACCGGGATGCCGCGAACCTTGGCGACAACCGAATGGGCAAGCTCGTGCGCTAGCAAAGAGGCGAAGAACAGCAGGCCGGCGGCCAACGCCGTCCCCCACATCAACGTGGCGTCCCAGGTCGGATGCCACCTAGGAAACAAAGCAGCGCCCAAACTGTATACGACCAGCCCGAAGACGATGAGCACGCTGAAGTCGAGTCGGATCTCGATCCCAAAGAGTCGGGCTAGCGACATCCCTGTCCGACGCGGCGGTCGCTTCGCCGGGCTTCGAGGGGGATGTTCTGCCGCGGCGCGGCCTGGTTCGTTTGCGTTCATGGAGCGAGCCGCCGGATACGCCAGCCTTCGCCTTCGCGT